>PLTK01000161.1:0-14799 GCA_003164415.1 Methanobacterium sp.
TGTTCTCTATTTCCCAACTTGATTTCACTGATCTAGATATTTCTACTACGTCTGTTGTTTCAATATCAAAACCTTCGGATAATTTTTTATATGTTTCAACTGTCATAGACTTTTCAACACCAACTTTACCGGATAATAACTTTTTCACATCGTCAAATTCTTTGTATACTTCAAGATTTACCATAGAACTCCCTGATGCATCTTCTCGATCTATTTTTGATGCTAAAAGAATTGGATTATCTTTCAATATTAATATTGAAGAACTTGATGGTCTAAATCCGGTTAAATATCTTATATTTTCGGGTTTTAAAACTACCATACAGTCTATTTTTTTGTTATGCAGCGATTCAATAACTTGTTTCAATTTGGTGTTCATTTTATCTCCTATTTCCCCTCAAACTAATTTTTATAAGAATTTTTATACAATTCACAAATTTTTTGGACAGCTAAATCATACAAAGGTTATAAATTGGTTTTAAATTCATTTAACATGCCGTACATTACTTTCCTTGGAACTTCTCTCGTAATGGGTTGGGGTATATAACCAAAGTCAGGATCTTCAAATTTAATACCATTAAATTCTACTTCTGAATCATATCGGGGAATCAGATGCCAATGAACTTTTGGATTTGGATTATCAAACCTGTATGCTGCATTTTTAAAACAACTCCAATTAAATAGTGTGGGGTTGTAAAGTTTTTTGATAACAATCTCCATTTCACGAACTATTTCTGAAAATTCCATCCATTCAACATTTTCCAGTTCTGATAAATTACCACAGTGTCTTTTAATTACAATTACACATGTTCCTAGATACCTTTGACTAGGTGCTAAAAAAATATTCCAATATTCTCTTTCTGTTATGAGTTCACCATAACTTCCTTTTTTACAGTATTCGCATGGCATTTATATCACAGATTAAATTCGTTAAATCCAACTGATCTTGTTTTTAATTTGTAGTAGATCATTGAAACATATTTATTATTATATAATCATGATCTTATGTAATTAATATCTAGATTATATTATTGTATAATAAAAGATTATGCTGTTAATTTAGTATTATAATTTCGATTTTTCAGTTTTTATATCAATCAAGGAGGTTGATGTGATTGGATGATGAATTTGAACTCAGAAAGTTTGTATCACCCGAATTTGTATTTGGTTCAGGGGCAAGAAATCTGTTGGGACGTTATCTAAAAAATTTTGCTGCAAAGAAGATATTTTTAGTCACAGATAGTGGTATAATTTCTTCAGGGTGGCTTTATGAAATAATTGAAATCTTGGAATCAGGTTTTTATGAATATGAAATTTATTCGAATATAAAATCGAATCCACGGGTTGAAGAAGTTATGGAAGGAGCTCGAGTTTACAACGAAGAGGGCTGTGATGTGATAGTTGCAGTAGGTGGTGGCAGTCCAATGGATTGTGCAAAAGGCATCGGGATAGTAATTTCAAACAACAAAAACATAAAAGAGTTTGAAGGTGTTGATAAGGTTGTCATGCCTTCTCCACCTTTAATATGTATACCAACTACTGCTGGCAGTTCTGCAGATGTGTCTCAGTTTGCGATAATATCTGATAGGGAAAGAAGAATAAAAATGGCCATTATCAGTAAAAAATTGGTTCCTGATGTTGCATTAATAGATCCTGTATTAACAACTACTGTGAAGCCTAATATGACAGTTTACACTGGATTTGATATTTTAAGCCATTCAATAGAAGCTTATATATCAAATGCGAGTTCACCGATTACAGATGTACATTCCATCGAGGCAATTAAACTTTTCTCATCCAATATATTAGAGTGTGTAAATGATCCAGAAAACCTTAAATTTAGGGGTAACCTTATGTTGGCAAGTCTACATGCTGGATTAGCATTCTCAAATGCTAGCCTGGGTTTAGTTCATGCAATGGCCCATAGTTTGGGCGGTCTTATGGATTTACCTCATGGTGAGTGTAATGCCTTGCTCTTGGAATATGTGGTCGATTACAACTTCTCATCGGATCCAGCAAGATATCTTAAAATAGCTAAAACCATGGGATTTGGAGACGTAAACGATAAATATGGTTTTATAAATGGTCTTTCTCAACTTAAAATTAAAACGGGTGTTACTCAAACTTTAAAAGAAATCGGTGTTCGAGAAAAGGATATTCCTAAACTAGTACAAAGGACAATGAATGATCCATGTATTGTAACTAATCCGGTGATACCGAAAATGAGTCATGTGGAGGAAATATTTAAAAATGCCTTCTAATCAATCAGATCTAAATGATTATAATAATTTACGTGACAAGATCATAGGTCTTGGTGAATCATCCATTCAGAAGAGTTATTATCCCGAACTTCAGAAGAGGTTGGGCGAACTTGAGAGATTTAGGGCATTATTGGACCAGAGTAACGATCCAATTTTCTTGCTTAAAATTCCTTCTGGAATTTTTACAGACGTTAACAAATCAGCATCTGAGCTTTTTGGATATTCTAATTCAGAAATGCTTCAAATGTCAATAGAAAGACTTGTAAATGAAGATGAAATGGTTAAAATTCGAGAGATATTTGATATACTGATTGAAAACAAGGAATCAGAAGCTAAGAAAACCTTTCCTTCTATTTTCAATACGTTTGATGGGCATAGAATCCCTGTTGAAATAGGTGTAAGCATTGTCAACTTCAGTAACGAACTCTATATTGTGATGGTTGTTAGGGATATTACAGAAAGAAAGCTGGCTGAAGATAATATAAAGTCGTCACTTGAAGAGAAAAATGTTCTCCTACGTGAAATACACCACAGGGTTAAGAATAATATGCAGATCATTTCAAGCCTTTTAAATCTTCAAACAAGATATATAACCGATGAAAAGGTTGTTGATGTTTTAAAGGAAAGTCAAAATAGAGTTAAATCAATGGCAATGATACATGAAACACTTTATCAGTCGGAGGGATTTGCGAAAATTGGATTTTCTGATTATGTCAACAATCTTGTGACATACCTTCTACAGTCATATGTAGATAGGGATCATGTAAAGATAATAACAGATGTTGATGTAGATATATTTTTAGATATAGATACTGCCATACCATGCGGCCTAATAATAAATGAGTTAATAACTAATTCATTAAAACATGCATTCCCCAATATAACCAACGGACAGATAAAAATCAAACTTATACGGAGTGATGATAGGTTTATTTTAAATGTAAAAGATAATGGGGTAGGCTTTCCCGAAATGCTTGACTTTAGAAATACTGACTCATTAGGATTACAATTAATTAATAGTCTTGTTATGCAGCTTGATGGTAGTATTGAACTGAAAAATGATGGTGGAACTGAGTTTATAATAGTTTTCCACGAGATGAATTATTCTAAAAGGATTTAACTCAATATGCAATTTTTTTTTTGGATATGGAAATCATTATATGTGTAAAGCTAGGTCTATAAAATATGGTTAATTTCACAGCCCGAGAGGTCAGGGATATAATTATCTCGATGTTGTTTATAGCTGTTATATTTGCATATATATTCAGTCAAAGTAACATCAGCGCTTTCATACTATTAATACCAGCAACACTCATATCAGTAGGTTTAGGCTTTGTTTTACACGAACTTGCTCACAAGTTCGTGGCTGTTAGGTATGGATTCTATGCAGAATTTAGGGTATGGTTTCAAGGACTAATTTTTGGTGTAATCACGGCGATACTGATAAAATTAGCTTTCTTTGTTCCTGGAGCAGTTTATATACATGGAAATAATATTTCACGCGAAGAAAACGGGAAAATATCGATAGCAGGTCCATTGGTGAATATAGTTTTGGCTTTAATATTTTTGGGATTAGCACCCTACATAAATTATAATGCAAACGATGCTTCAGCATTTATAATAAGTAACATAATTTACTTCGGTTTCTTTATAAATAGTTATTTAGCAGCACTTAATCTGTTACCGATTAGTATACTAGACGGTGCTAAAGTATTTAGATGGAATCCATTAATATGGGGTATAACGTTTGTATTTTCTGTTATTTTAGTATTAAAAGCTTTAAATATCATAAATTTTTAATTTTGTGAGTTCCTATTGACAAAGGATTTAACATCTAAAATATAACTATAAAACTAATATAACCAAAAAAAATAATTGTAATCTAATTTAATAACGCTTTAAAAGTGATTCAAATGTTTAAAGAAGTACCCGTAAAATATTTTGGATGTACTCATAGAGCTATAGCTCCCGAGGATACTATAAAAAAAGTAGAATCGAAGCTTAGGACTGCGGGAGTTACTAGAGTTGCTGAAATAACCCATCTTGATAGGATTGGAATTCCAGTTTACTCTGCTATAAGGCCATCAGCAGCAGAGGGTGCTGTGAGTATATATGCCGGTAAAGGTGCAACTAAACCACAAGCAAAGGCATCGGCAATGATGGAAGCCTTTGAAAGATACTCTGCAGAACTAAATGAGGAACATAGACAGAACTTTGTTTCTGGTGTTTTTGAGGGTTCAAACGAGGAATATATAAATCCAAATTCTTTAATACTCCCTAATTTATTGTTCGATCCTGAAACTTCGAAGATGGAGTGGGTTAAATCAACAAACCTTAAAGATGATAGTATTGTGTTAGTACCTGCTAATGCTATTTATCATCCCTACATCCCAGAAAATACTGTTAAAATCTTTCAATCCAATACTAACGGACTTGCATCTGGAAATAAAATTGAAGAGGCTGTTTTTCATGGAATGATGGAAGTTGTAGAGAGGGATGCTTGGAGTATTTTTGAGTCTAAACGTCAGCAAAAACCCGAGATCAGCTGTGAAAATACAGATAATGAAATAATTATAAATATCCTGGCCATGTTTAAGGAAGCAGGAATTAATGTTAAACTAATTGATCTAACGGCAGATATTAAAATTACAACTGTTGCCGCAGTTTCAGATGACACCATTCTAAAAGACCCTGCATTATTGACTTTGGGAGTTGGAACACATTTAGATCCTGAAATTGCAGTCATTAGGGCACTTACAGAGGTTGCACAGAGTAGAGCAACCCAGATCCATGGTACTAGGGAGGATACTGTACGTGCAGTTTTCATGAGAAAAGCAGGATATCAGAGAATGAAACGTATTAACCGCCATTGGTTTGGTGAATCTAAGATGTCAATTGAATTAGATGAATTTAAAAATGTTTCGGGCAGATCATTTAAAGAGGATATTGAAAATTCGAAAAAACTTATGGGTAAATGCGGATTTGAAGATATTTTATTTGTAGATCTCACAAGACCCGAGATTGACATTCCAGTTGTCAGGGTTTTAATTCCCGGAATGGAACTGTATTCGGTTGATGTAGACAGGGCCGGTAAAAGATTATAATAATCAAAATAATTTTAATTTAACATAACATGGAATTTATGGGATAAAATATTAGTTTAAACTATTTTTAGGATAATAATTATTTGAAATGGTGAAATAATGAAACAAATCATAGTGATGAGGGCAGATCTTAAAATGAGCCGTGGGAAAATAGCTGCTCAGGCATGTCATGCATGTTTAGGTGCATATAAAAAAGCTGATGATCGAATACTAAAAAGATGGGAATCTGAAGGCGAAAAGAAGGTTGTTTTGAAGGCAAATGATCTTGAAGAACTTTTTGAAATTTACGAACTTTCAAAAGCAACAAACATGCCTATATATTTAGTTCATGATGCAGGGCATACTGAATTACCTAGGTCAACCATAACTTGTTTGGGCATTGGTCCTGATGAAGATGAGAAGATCGATAAGATTACACAGGATCTTAAACTTTTAAAATAATTTTTTAATATATTATTATGGATTGGTAGAATGGATTGGCTTATAAAAATTGGTGGAAGTCTGTTTCCTGAAAATGCTATAAAACTATGCGAAGCAATTATAGCTTTAAATGATTCATTAGAATCCCCAAAGAAAATAGTTTTTATTTGTGGTGGAGGTATGTTTGCAAATAAAATAAGGGATTATAACAGGGATCTACATTTTTCTGATACAGCTAACCATAATTCTGCTATAATGTGTATGGATATAGTTGGTACTCTCCTTGCAGATAAAGTTGACGGACTTGAATCAGTCAAATCTGTAGATATGATCGATTTAACAATAAAACAGGGTAAATTGCCGTTATTAAAGCCATCTACATTGCTTGAAAGTCATGATACACTTGAGCATAGCTGGAGGGTAACCTCTGATTCAATAGCTATGTACATAGCCGATCTCCTTAAGGCCAAACTATTAATAGCAACAGATGTAGATGGTATATATACGCATGATCCTTACCAAGATGGTGCGAAACTTATAAAAATTATAAGTGCAAAAAAACTACTAAATTTTGGTGAAACATCGGTTGATGAATTTTTACCCGAGCTTTTACTCAGATACAAATCTAATTGTTATGTTGTGAACGGCAAGTACCCTGAAAGGGTCATATCGATTATAGAAGGTAAAAGCTCTAAATATACACTCATTGGAGGAATTTAAATGGAGAAAATAGAATGTACATCCTGTAAACAGGAAATATCACCAGTGGAAAACTATGTTAAGTTTCCATGCCCAGAATGCGAGAGAATACTCTACAGATGCGAGAAATGTAGAACATTCGGACATTTATACAAATGTGAATGCGGCTTCAAAGGACCGTAAATAATTTAAATCTTTTTAAATTATTTAAATTTACTAAATTTAAGATTTATTTATATTATCAAACCATTTAATCAACTTTTTACAAGTTGAGGGTTTTTAGGAGGCAAAATAATGGGAGAAGTAGTAGCTACAATAAAGTTAATGCCTGAAAGTCCTGAAATGGATGTGGCAAAAGTTAAAGAAGCAATTAAAAGTTCAATACCAGAAAACACTGAACTACACAGTATTGAAGAAGATCCAATAGCATTTGGTCTTGTTGCACTCATTGTAATGGTAATAGTTGATGATGCTGAAGGTGGAACAGAACAGGTCGAAGAAAATCTATCTAAGATCGAAGATGTTGCAAGTATAGAAGTAGTCGATGTAAGAAGGTTAATGTAATAACCTTTAAAACCATTTTTTTTATTTAATTTACTTAATTTTATTTTACAAATTTACAAAAATTTTATAATATTAATCTATTCCAATAGTTTTAAGGTAATACCATTATGTTAGAAAATAATATTAATGAATTGAACCATATATAATATATTGGTGGTAAGATTTTTGATGTTTTAATTGCATGTCTAACAGGTGTTTTATGTGGTGCTTTAACCGGTATAATACCCGGTGTACATGTGAATACTGTTGGAGCTTTTATTTTTGCTTATTCTGCCTATCTTTTAAATTTCTTTTCAACAGATTTTCTGGCTGTCTTTTTAATATCAATGGCCATATCCCATTCCATGATAGATTTCCTCCCTTCAATGTTTTTGGGTGTACCTGAAGAAGGAACTGTACTTTCAGTTTTACCAGGACATTATTTCATGCTCATGGGTAGAGGTAAGGAAGCAGTAAGGTTAGTTACAATTGGTGGTTTTGGTTCATTGATGGTAACAATTGTTCTACTGCCCATATTTGCTCTATTTCTACCACCAATATACTGGGAAATAAAACCATACATCTATCTAATTCTTGTCCTAGCGGTTGTGTACATGATCAAACGACTAAACAGAAATTTATATTCGATGGTCTGGTCGGTATTCCTATTCATTTCTTCTGGAATTTTAGGATGGGTGATGTTGAACACACCACTATCAACCAATGTTTCTCTTCTCACAATATTTTCTGGGCTTTTTGGTGTTAGTACACTGATCTACAGTTTAACCCAAAACTCTAAAGTACCAACTCAAAACAAGGAACACAATTTTAAGATAAACAAAAATATTTTGAGGGGAATATTTGCTGGAGGTATAGCAGGTAGTATCCTCGGATTTTTACCAGGAATGGGGCCTGCTCAAGGAAGTATTTTGGCGCAAGAACTCAGTGGAGGCGGTGACATCGGGGAAAATCGGGAGGGATTTCTTGTAGCAATGAGTGGGGTGAATGTATCTGATACGTTATTTTCATTGATTGCAATTTATTTAATTGGTAATCCTAGAAGCGGTATTGCAGTTTTTATTGACAAATTAATACAGAATTTTGACCTCAACTACCTTCTTCTATTCATTTTTGTTTCAATTACTGCTGTATCGCTGTCTGTTTTTTTCTGTTTAAAACTTGGAGATTTTTTAATTTTATATATAAACAGCATTAATTACACTCTACTTTCAAAATTAGTTATCATATTCACCAGTTTATTGGTAACTATTTTTGCATTTATAGAAAATGCAAATATTTTATATGTTCTACTAGTTTACATCACATCTATCTCATTGGGGATGATACCACATTATATTGGGGTTAATAAATCCAATTTAATGGGTGTCCTCATAGTTCCTGCAATTATTATTTACGCCAGTATGGCTTGGGGATGATAATTTTTTTACAAAAATAACCCGCGATACTGGAATTGATAGAAATTCAGTATGTTTATATTCTGTTACTAAATTATAACTACCTCTCTACACATTTCCTTAACGGATTCAACAAAATCAGCGGTATCCACGCCGGGAAAAGTGTCAATTATGCATATGTCAAATTTTTCGCTTAGAACATCTTTTAAATCCATTACATTTTCACAGTGAACTTCAAAGTTTTTTCCAGATCCTAATAAACCTTTTTTAACGTCAAAAATATTTGTTTTAAATCCATTTACTTTAAGGTTTAACAGGGTCATATTGGCTGCAGGATACCATAGATCATTAAAAACAACTCTTTTAGCTCCAGACTTCAAGCAGGCAATTCCAAGGGTTCCTGGTCCACAAGTACAGTCCAGAATAATGGGATCATTATATTTTTTAATTATATTTTTTAGAGCTTCTATTTTTGGGGATATTGGTTTGGAGAATTCTATATGGATTTCTGCTTGGTTTTTGTAGATACATAATGCACCATAGGGGGTTAAAACAATATCACAGCGCATGTCACATCCTGCAAGTAATTTATAAACATAAGGGGATGAATTTGACTCTTTTAATCCAACTGTTTGTTTAATATCTCCCTTTAAAACACCCTTAATTTCTGGTATTTCATTGATAATCCTTTCTGCACATCTTTTGTTCATTCCCTCTGCTAATATCACAAGGGATTTATGTGGAAGATATGGTGCTGATGTGATAGGGTATGCAGGCGTAAGTAATGGGGTGCAAGCATTTCTCAGTGTAGATTCTTCTCCTCTAATACCTTCATCCATCATAATCTTGAGTGTGTGTGCCATCACTTGGTCTAAATGTCTTTTTCCACATTTACAAAGTCCTGAACGTGCATTTAAATTTTTAAGATTTAATTGATCCTTCAATGGTTTGAATTTTTTAAGTTTCGGATCTTCACATCTATAGCACGGAGTGTATAACTCTTTAATATGTTCCAATGTAGTTGGTGCATCTTCTACACATCTAAATCCACATGTACATTCTATTTCCATATGCTTAAATATTGGTTCATTTATATAAATAGTTGAGACTTATGAAAGATAAACGTAAAGAAATCCTCAGGGATCTTCTAGGAGAATTTGCAACGGATGAGGGGTCAGTAACTGGCACTAATGATGTTTTTGGGAAAGATACTCTAGAAAAAGATGAGAAAACAAAACCTATCCCAAAAAAAAGTGATGATGATGGATTTAACCTAGATAAAGTTATGAAACGACCATCTAGGCGGGCTAAATCTGTTAAAAAGGTTTCTGATGTGCTGAAAGCAGAAATTGTTGAAGAAGGTTTAATACCTACCTACAATGTAAGCCTTCCTAAATTCACTGATCAAGAAAGAATAATATTCAACGAAGTTCGTGAAAAACTTGTCGAGGTAGCGGTTGCCCAGGGAGAAGATTTTCGAATAGATGAATCGAGCTTTATTGGAGAGGTAAAGGAATTCCTGAGGAGTAAAGGTGTTAGGGATGTTGAAAGACTAGCAACTCAGATATCTCAAGAGATGTTAGGTTATGGCCAGTTAGATCCGATGATCAAGGATGATGATCTCGAGGAAATAATGGTTATAGGGGTCAACAGGAATGTTTTTGTTTATCATCGAAAAATTGGGATGATGATAACTAATGTTATTTTTGAAGAGGATCAAGATATTAAGGCAATAATAGATGTTATAGCAAGACAGGTAAACCGTAGGATTGATCAACAAACCCCTATACTCGATGCAAGGCTGCCTGATGGTTCTAGGGTTAACGCAACAATACCTCCTGTATCTGCTGATGGAGCAACCTTAACCATAAGGAAATTCAGGAAAGATCCATTAACTATAATAGATTTAATTAACTTTAAAACATTATCTTCACATTTAGCCGGATTTTTATGGGTTTGTACCGATGGCCTAGGTGTTAAACCTTGCAATGCCATAATAGCTGGAGGTACAGGTTCAGGAAAAACCACTACATTAAATGCTGTCACAGCATTTACACCTCCACGTGAAAGGATAATCACAATTGAAGATACTTTAGAGCTTCAACTTCCTCATACTCATACTTTAAGGATGGAAACTCGCCCACCTAATATAGAAGGTAAGGGAGAACTTACAATGGATATTCTTGTTAAGAATTCCCTTAGGCAGCGTCCAGATAGGGTGATAGTAGGTGAGGTAAGGGGAGCTGAGGCAGTGACATTATTTACGGCTTTAAATACTGGACACTCTGGTATGGGAACAGTTCACTCAAATACTGCAAGGGAAACAGTTACAAGATTAGTAAACCCTCCAATGAATGTGCCAACCATAATGATACCTGCTCTTGATTTTATTATAATGCAGAACAGGATGTACAGGACCGAAGGCGGTTCAATCAGAAGGGTTACAGAAGTTGCAGAAGTTGTTGGTATGGAAGAGGGTAATGTTCAGCTTAACAGGGTTTTTGAATGGAACAATGTTTCAGATAAGGTAGAATATGTTGGAATTGCGAGTCAAACTCTTCGTGAAATAGCTGAACTCCGTGGTATTGGAATTACTGAAATAGAAGAGGAAATTGAGAAGCGAAGACTTTTACTCGAATATTTAGCAGACAATAACATCAGATCAATTGATGAAGTCGGACATTATATAAACAATTATTATAGAGATCCAGATGAAATTCTCGAAAAAATATTATAATGATACTTAAATAATTAATAACAATATTTAACGGATCAATAATGTTGTGTGATATTACAAAATTTAAAAGTACTTTCTGGTGGTAAAATGGTTTTTGATGGTATCAAAAAATTCTTTAACAGAATCGGTGGAATGACAGTAGATTCAACTAAGAAGGTTGGGGGAGGAGTATCTGTACCTGTTGATAGGATTAATAAATTATCATCAAGGGCAGGTAATATCACATCCAAAGCAGGCAATATAAGATCCAAAACAGAAGAAATGGGTTCTGGATTAAAAATGTCATCTTCTTCTAAAAGTACTGTTAAAAGAACATCTCCTCGTGTCATAGAAAAGATGCGAATGGATAAGGATGAAATAGAAATATTCAAAGAACTTATTGATAAGAAGTACGATAGGGGAGCAAAACCAGCCCCTGAAAAAACAGCAAAAAAAGAGGCTTTCCAGAAGGCATCTTTAGAAGAACTGCTGAGAGAAGATGAGAAAAAGGGTCTTGATCCGAAGTTAATCATGGTTATGGGTGGAATCTCATTTGTAGTTGTTTTAATGCTTATGATTGTTCTTGGATTTGGAATAGTTATTGGAGCAGTATTTGGATTTATTATCCTCCTAATGGCGGGAGGAATAGTATTTTTACCTAATTTGCAGAAGGGGTCACGTTCTAATGAAGCCTCAAGGGAACTTCCATTCGCTCTCAGGCAGATGGCAACAGAACTTCGTGCAGGGATAGGTATGCACGACAGTATGAGGTCTGTTGCACTTTCAGGATATGGTCCTCTTTCAGAAGAGTTTGCAAGAGCTCTTGAAGAAATAAAATACGGAGAAACGACTGAAAAAGCTTTAATGGACATGAGTGACAGAGTTAATTCAGAAGGTCTCAAAAGAGCAATCTATCAAATTACAAGGACTCTTTCAAGTGGTGGAGATCTTGCTAAAACACTTAATGTTATAGCTGAAGACACAGCCTATGAACTTAGGATGAAGCTCAAAGACTACGCACAAAAATTGAATTCTTTCACTATGATCTATATGTTCGTTGCAATACTAGGTCCAGTAATTACCATGATTATGTTAATAGCAGCTTCAACTGTTATGGGATCATTTTTACCGCCAATAGTACTTTTACTCCTATATCTATTCTTGTTCCCTATGATAGTTGGTTTCATGGCATTCATGATAAAAAGGTTAGAACCGCAGGTATAAAAATAGTTTATAATTAATTTTTTTATTTTTACAAAGAATTATAATATTATTCTGCTACCATTTTTCAATTCTTCAATTATTATTCCTTCTTTTTTTAATATTTCCACTTTCATTGGTGTTCCTCCCCTGAATCCACCGATTTTACCATCGGATCTGATAACTCGATGGCAGGGTATTACAATTGGAAATGGATTGTTACCTATTGCGGTGCCAACAGCCCTATATGCTGTGCTTTTAATGGATTTTGCTATTTCTTTATAGGTTTTTACTGTACCATAAGGAATTTTTGCAACTTCAATAATCACGTCTCTTTCAAAGGGTGTTTTAATGGTAGTTTTAGAGGAAGGAGAGTTGTTTTGATCTAACTCTAATTGATCAAGTTCGATATCTGAATTAACACCATGATATATTTGACATATCTTATTGGCAGTGTCATTGTATTTGTCTGATAACTTGTAGTTGGGATGGTATTTTGAAATTTCATCAATAGCTTCTTCCAAACTTTTTTGAGGAAGAGCTATCCTTACTATTTTGTTATTTTTTGAATAACCCACAGCAAAGTAGAGTTTTCCATGGTTGTGAGTAGAAATTATAATGGGATTTTTTTCTAATTCATTCATTTAACATCACCTAGTTTTCGATCTGTTTTATACATTATTAATTTAATTTGCAATTATTCCAAAAAGAAGTTCTACAGAAGAATTTTTATTAAATGATAAACATAAATTAATAGAATTAATAATTTATTTAAATAGATGATTATATTGTTAAAACTATTTTATCTGGAAACTTTTAACTATCATATCAATATCTTCATCAAAAAATTCGAAATTATCTGGAGCACTTGCAAACCATAGATAGAAAAGTAAGTCCTTCCTTTTAAAAACCACAATCATTATTTTGGTTACTGAGACGTCATGTGGGTTTTCCCCTATAATCATGTAAGCGTCCATTTTTCTGGCTTTAAATCTTATTTCCGATATAATTTTACTTTTCTGCATCAGAAATACGTTTTTCAGTATACCGGCAAATTCTTCAGGATCTATATCTTCCACATCATCCAACCGATTTATTGAGAAAAGCATCGAATTATTGTCGATTCCGCCGGTTATAACCTTTTTTTCGTCTGTTGTTTCAATTATTTCCCAAGCATTTGGATAATCAAAAGTAAACTCACCATTATCAAAATGTACAGTCCAGGACCCTCTACCTTTGGATCTAATTAAGTCTAAAGCTTCTGTTGCCTTAAGTCTTACATAGATGTATTGATCATCAAGGGCTTTAATCAATGGATCTACAGCTCTTTCATCCCCTATTCTTCCGAGAGCTTCAATAATACGTCCTCTAACATATTTATTTTGAGTTTTATCCCTACTATTTAGGGCACGTATCAGTGGTTTAATAGCTCTTTCATCCCCAATTTTTCCAAGAACCTCAGCTGCTCTCCCCCTCATATGCCAATCATTACTTTGAAATGCATTTAATAATGGTTTAACAGCGGGTTCTCCTATATTTCCCAATGCAATCAATGATTTCCATCTTACGTCACTATCTTCATCGTTCAAAGCACTTACAAGGTGGGAAATTGCCCTATCATCTCCAAGTTTTCCCAATGCTACTGCCGCATATTTTCTTACATGCCAATCTTCATCATTTAATGCTGTTATAAGTGGATCAAATGACTTTTTATCGCCTATATCTCCTAAAGCAATAGAAGCATTCCTACGTACACCCCAACTTGGGTCACTGAGGGATTCTATAAGTGGTTCTACAGCAGAATGATCTCCAATTTTTCCAAGGGAAGCGGCTGCTTTCCATCTCACCTCTTCATCCGAGTCTTCATATAATGTATGAATTAATGGCTTAACAGCTTTTTTATTTCCTATTCTTCCAAGTGCATCAGCTGCGCTTTCTCTTACAGCAATTAAAACTGTATAATCATCTTCCCAACTCTCATATTTAAGGGCGTGTATTAGTGGATCTACTGCACTATCATCACCAACATTTATGAGTGATCTGGCAGCATCCTTCCTTATAAGGTAGTCTTCATTTTCAAGGGCTTGGATTAACCCTTCAATATCTTTTTTTTCTTCCAGATCATCAATATCTGGTTTAAATTCTTCTTCAAGTGAATCCACTGTTATTACACATCCTTAAAATATAACAATATTTATAACCATTAATATTTTAATTTTTATGGATAAATAATTTAGGATTTCCTAGAAAATCTTTCATAAGATAATTTTATACAATAATTTTCAATTTAATGTTATTAAAATTCATAATATCTCAGTTAGAATTTTCATCAAGTTTGGATGTTTACCAACAAATTTTAGTACAGATATTTTGGATATTGCCTCGATGTCTTGTGTCTCTATAAACTCAGCTAATGCATTCATATCCTTATCGTTAAGTTTATC
>PLTK01000161.1:14840-23525 GCA_003164415.1 Methanobacterium sp.
CCACCAGTTATTGGGTCAACCTGCCCTGCAGCATCTCCAACAACTAAAAATCCATCTGTATATGTTTTTTCAATAGGTCCTGAAACAGGTACTCCTCCTATATTTAGTTCTACAGGAGTTGCATCTAATTTGGATACATATCTGTTTAGATAATCAATTGCATTATCAACTGTGCCACGGATTCCCAATCCCACATTTGCTACACCATCACCCTTAGGAAATATCCACAGATATCCGTTTGGAGCGATTTTGCTTCCAAAGTAAAATTCAAGATATCCTGGGTCAACATCCATACCTACAAGTTCGTACTGTGCACACGAAGCTATATTTTTAGGGTCTCTGTAGGTTTCAACACCAGCATATCGTGCCATATTAGATTCTACACCATCTGCACCTATCACAACATCGGATTGTATTTCATAGGTTTTTCCCAAGTGTTTTGCAACTACTCCACAGACTTTGTGATCTTTAATAATAAGATCTTTGACAGTGGTTTTAAGCATTATATCTGTACCGGCCTTTGCTGATTCAATTGCAAGTTCCTTATCAAAGATTTTCCTGTCAATAATAAGTCCTTGGGCTATTCCACCCTCATAGGTAATTTTTCTACCATCTGGTGCGTGGATATGTGCACCTTTGACTCTTGTTCGGACATATCTTTCTGATGGTTCCATCTCAAGGGTTTCAAATGCACCGTAAGTTACGCCCTCTGCACACTGTACAGGACTTCCTATTTCCTGCCGTTTTTCAATCATTAGAACATCGACATCTGACTTTGAGGCGAATAATGAGGCAGTAGATCCTCCTATTCGGCCACCTACAACTATAACATCGTATTTCAATTTTTTCATTATCTTAACCCTCGGGATTCAGTGCTCCAAGTGGACATACAATTGCGCAGTTTCCACATTCTGTGCATCCATCCTTAATAATCAAACCATTCTCTTCGAGTTCAATAACGTTTTCAGGGCACACACATACACAAGTGCCACAGTATCCGCAGTTTTCTTGTATAATATCCATTAAATCACCATTCTTAAAAAACAATATAACAATGCTATTACATGAGATTCCTTATATATCTTACGAAATATCTTAAATCTTCTTCTAAGATTTTTAATTGTAATTAATATATTTTAAAGCCTATAATCACCGGTGAAATATGTTTTTATATGGATAAACTACATTTGTATTTATTTAAAATCTATATTTATTACTGTTTAACATAAAATTTTGATTTAATCTCTTGATTTATGGTTGGGCTGATCTGAAATGATTTACATTCCATAAAACCGTTAACTTAATATATGATGTAAACTAACTTCGATTGTATGCAGGGGTGCCCGAGCTGGCCAAAGGGGGTGGACTTAAGATCCTCTGGCGTAGGCCTACGTGGGTTCGAATCCCATCCCCTGCACTTTTATATCCAATTTTGTAATCTTCTAGATAGTAAAATTTTAAAAACAAACTAATCTGTTATTTAATAATGCCTCAGTGGCTCAGGGGTAGAGCGATGCCTTGGTAAGGCATAGGCCGGGGGTTCAAATCCCCCCTGAGGCTTAAATTTTAAATATTTTTTTCAATATTCAATAGTTAATCATACTGATTACTTAGGTTTAAAGGTGATTTAATGATTAAAAAGATAATTCAAGTTTCAGATATTCATTTCGGTGAAAAAACATTTTCTAATGACCTTAAAAATAATTTATTAAGGCAGGTTGCTAATGAAAATCCAGATCTGATTGTATTATCAGGAGACCTAACTACCCAGGGTTACGTTAATGAATACAATGATGCATCAAATTTTGTAGATGAATTAAAATCAATTACCGACACACATGTGATTCCAGGCAATCACGATGCAAGAAATGTTGGTATGATCCACTTCCAAAAATTGATTGGAGAACGTAAATTTTTACACATGGACAGAGATGGTGGATTTGCAGTAATAGGGCTTGATTCTTCACAGCCGGATTTAAATGATGGCCAGATAGGTATAGACCAGATGGAATGGTTAAAAGTAGAGTTGGATAAAATACCTACGGATATATGTAAAATAGTCACTTTTCACCATCATTTATTACCAATTCCTCAAGCTGGACGAGAAAGAAACATCTTACTGGATTCTGGTGATCTTTTAAGGGTGTTCATAGATTATGGTGTGGATTTTGTCTTAAACGGCCACAAACACGTACCCAATGTTTGGATGATCGAAAAGATGGTTACAATTAACTCTGGAACTGCAACAACCCTGAAACTCCGAGGAAACACATATCCCTCATATAATGAGTTAGTGATAGATGATTGTGGTATTTTTGTAAACTTGATAAATACTAAAACTGGGTATAAGAAGGAAATGGCTAACTACTCTGTTGCAGTATCGGGAAATAATTATGGTATATGTGAATGTAAAAATAATTCGCATTTATAAACCAGAATAATTAAAACTTATAATAATATATATCAATTTTTCTAATTATTTCCATAATATTATTTTATTAATTATATATTTTTAGTTAAATTGTTTATTAACACAGTAAATTATTTATGGATATATTAATTAATCAATTAAAATTACATATTAAAAGAGTAATAAAATTTTCAGAAAAAACAATATTTAAACATAGTAATTTAGTGATAAAAAATGACAAAATCATCGGATGTTATAATTGCCGGAATCATAGCGGGAATAGTAACATATGCTACTCATATACTTGGAATTAGTGGAACTGTTATAGGATCTGTTGCAGCAGCAATACTTTATCAATTAATGTCGCATTTGTCTGAAAATCCTCTTAAGGGTATCAAATCACAGAATGTTGAGGCTAGATTAGTTTACATATTCCCACTTATACTGATAGTTGGTATTGAAATATTATTCATTCTGGCTAAACTATATCTAAAACCTGGAAATTTCTTTTATACACTGGAAAATGCAACGAATTATAATTTGTTCAGTTCGATTGGAGTGGGACTTATTATAATGGGAATTTACCCTATAATCCTATCAGAAAATATTAAAAAGGTGTATGGTTATATAATAATAGTAGTTGGTGTTATAGTACTTCTTGGAGGTTTCGCTGACTTCAAATCTCCTATAACTGACTTATATTCGTTCATATATGCTGAAACAGGAATATTGATTTCGTTACTGGTAATAGCTGCACTAGGCTATGTAATATTTGCCATTATAAATGAATCAATTAAAATTATTAAAAATAAGAATAAAAGATATATTGAGAATTACGAAAAGATCAGCGAACAAAGACCTAAATATGGGGAAAAAATAGATCATTGGTTAGATAAACCAGATAACAAAGTAAATGATTCTAAGCTAAATGATGATACTAAAAATGATCATGATATGAGGTAATGTATACATGAAAAGATCTAACAGCACTTTAAAGGCAATATTGGATGTTATACTACATGATAATCCTTCAACACAGGATGAAATTGCTGAAAAACTTGGATTAACTAGGAGATATGTTACAAAATTGTTACAACCTCTTGTTAAACGTGGTGTTGTAAGAAGAGCATATATTTTAGATTTAAAAAAGTTTGATGAATTCTCAGAGATGTTCGATGAAGAAAAAACTTCAAGGGAATATGCTGGGACTTATCTTATTAAAGATATGCTTAAAAACATGGTTGAGCATGTATTCAAACAATTTGATATGTCATTCGAGTCATTTGTAAATTATAATGATGAAATGGCCAATAAAGCCCTTGAAATGGATTATATTAGTAATAACATGCATGAAAAGATTAGATCTTCAGTTGATACAGTTATATCCATTAATCCATACTCTGAATTCAGCAAAACTATGGTATTTAGCGAAATTGCCTATGATCTTGAACGTATAGCTGACCATACCTGCCTTATTGCAAACTTTGTTTTAAATGGTTGTCATCAAGTTGATCCTGAGATGCTTGAAGTAATCAATTCCATGTTCACAACATCTAGGAAAATGGTGAAATATTCAATGCAGGGATTTTTAAATGAAGAGCTTGATCTCAAGGATAAAGTCATGGATTACGAAGAAAAGGTTCATAGGCTGCAGAAAAAGGCACTTAATAAAATCGCTATTCATATGGCAGAGGATGAAGTTATGGATAAGGATCGTTCAACCTATTATTTGACCTTATCACGGGTTATCAAAGCATTTGAAAGAATAGCTGATATATCTGTAGAAATAATTGATGCTGCAGGAGAGTTTTACAGGAATATTCCTAGATCAACTACACCGGAGCATTTCAGAAGATTATCATCGGATTGATCTGATATAAAATCTACTGAAATTTTATTATTTTCTAATCAAGGATTTATAAAATATTATGAATCCTTGAAAATTTCCATTTAAAAAGAGTATCTAAGGATTTTTTTTATACACTTGAATATTAATCTCAAAATAGGTTACCAATTCAAAAAGTGTTGTATTTTGACTTATAAAAATAAAAAATAATTTAAATAGGTGTATAATATGTTCTTTTAAGTTCTCTGAGTTTTGATTCACGATCTTCTATATCATCATCAGTTATTTTACAACAATCTACTGCTTTTCCATTTTTACAGAAGTAACCAGGTGCTTCTCTAACCTCCAAATCGTATTCCTTCCATACTTTGCATTTGATGCACTGGCATTCTTCATGATAGTCAAGATCTTTACAGTTTGTTTTACCATGGGCACAGTAAACTTCGGGTATTTTTTCTTGATCTAATATGAATCCACTATCTATATCAACTGAATGTCCTACTTCCTCAATCATCTTCAAATGGTCCTTTACACAAGAGTTCTTTGATTGTACTGGGCATTCAGAGCATAGACATTTTTCCATATTTTCCAAGTCAAAATCTATTTTTAGCATGAATATATATTTTATAATTTGAAATTATTATAGTTTTTGTACTTAAATGTACCATTAAAACCCATTATTATTGATTTTGAAAGGTAAATATCTTAAAATATTTCTTATTTAATTATTAGATAATTAAATTAATTAATTTTACTATTATAAACTATTTCTTAGAATAATTTAATTAAGAGCGATTATATTTCTAATTTTGATTTCCTTCCAAATATTAAACCGTACTGGAAATTAGACCTTTCAGATATACATATTATTTTATTATAAAAATAGTAACAAGTATTATTATCTTTGAACGTTTCAGAGAATTGAGATTCTAAATAAATTCTAAAAATAAAGTTTTAGAGGTTATTGTAAAAATAAATTAACAGACCATGTTAGGTACTTTTAATCTAAGTTATTAAAATGATTTCTAAGTTTTAATTTTGACTAATTAAACATCAATTTTAATATAAATAGTTTTAAAATTATTATAATATTTTTGTATAAATAACTATTAAAATCGATTATTAATGATTTTGAAAGATAAATATTTTGAAATATTTATTGTTATATGTTAAAGTAATTTTATTAATGATAATTCAAGTTTTGAAAATTGCTCTTGATTTAATACAGGTTTAGAGTCTTCAATACTTATTGATGTTTCTAATTGAGAATATCGTTGTCCTACTTTGATCGGGATCATTTTGGGATTTTTTAGTTTATAAACTCTTAATAACCAAATTTGGGCTTTTTTCCCACTTAAATAAGAATTTACGTGGTAAGGAAATAGAGGAATTTAGAATTTACTCCTGGAAAGGTAAATTGGAATTTAAATCGTTTATGGAGTATTTTCTAATTCTGTTATGTGTCAATAGAAATAGAGAAATGAATTACTTTAAAAACTAGTAGAATTATTCAAAAAATTATAGTATTTTGAAACTATTTATCATAGTATTAAAATTCGCTTGATCATTGTTAAACTCATTTAAAGGAGCTGAAACTATTAACGTGTAAGTAGTTCCATTTTCTACCATATATACATATTCCAATGTCATATTCTGAGTATAGTGTGCTGGATCATCTACTGTGAAATAGTTTATATATGCTGTAATATTGTCAACTGTAGTTGTTTTATTTGAGATTAGATGATAAGTTGGATCTGGAGGGGGTGCTGTTACAGTGTTTATTGCATCTTGATAAGACTCACCTTGAGGATTTTGCATAGTACTAATCGTCATACTTGGAGCTTCATTATTCTGAAAATTAGGAGATACCAGTATAGTTAGGCCCTGTGAACCATCAGTTGTTAAATTCCAATTTGATGGATAGTTAAAACTCATACCATATCCCTCAAAATTACTTGTTGATACGTTATGGGCTGTGATCTTATAATCATTAGGAGAACTAGTTGAAGTGTAGATAACTAAGATTAGAACCAAAAAACAAATTATTATTATTATTCCTAAGCGATTTCTTGAAAATTGCAAAATTATGCCTTCTTAAATTTAAAGAGGAATTAAATCCAGTATAATAATAGAATAGGATCATATAAATAGATATATGAAATGTTTGAAATATATTTAATTTAAGAGTTTAGACGAGTTTCCATTCTTTTTGGAGAATTTAACATTACTATAGAATGGTAAACGAGATTATAACTCATTTATAAGATGCCTTTTCCTTGCTATCCGTTAATTTTATGGTTTAATTAAATTGTACTGACCAGTACAATATGAATAGATACTAATTTGCCTGAAAAAATTAATCTAATATAGGAATCCGGACGATGTTCTGTGGATTTTTTGCGAACGTTTGAGTGAGTCAAAAAATCTACGAAGCACGTCCGGATGGTAGATTTTCTCAATTTTTGACTAAATCTTCTAAATTAACTTAATATCTGAATTTAAATAGATATTAAACTCATCATAATGTTAAGTGATGAAATATAAACATAGGATTTCGATTTATTACTATAAGATTATTTAACTTAGATTCAATATTAATAATGGATTCAGATACAAATTGAACAAAATATAGGTGGAGAGTTTTCTTGTCCGTTGATAGTTCTACTAATAAAAATATAAGTCAAAATAAAATAAAAAATAATTTCTAGAAGATATAATTTAAAATTATTTGGAATACCTTCAGATGCTAAAATATATTCAATACAATATTTGGTAAGTTTTCCATTTTATAAAATTTCCCTTAGAATCGTATATTGGTTTATCATATATTGTATAATTTTCATCCATAATTTCCTTTAATTCAGGGTGATATTTTATAGCACTTTGAATGTCCTTTTCTTTAAATCCAGTAATATTTATTTTTCCACTTGAAAAAAGAGTATATGTTATATTATCGTTGTCTTTATAAAATAATCCTGGGAAAGTCTCAGGTTCATATGATGAAGAAGAAGTTTTTTAATGATACTATTATCTCTTGTAACGAACTTTTCAATTTAATTTCATCTGTCATTACCATATTTTTAATTTCTACATTCTCTAACGAGTTTTTAATACCTACATCGTTAATCAGCTTAACTACTCTACTAGCAATATTCTTTACGGTTAGTATATCTTTGACACCCGTTATTAGAAATTTACCTGAACTATAGAATGCAATATAATAGTTTTCTGGTTGTAATCTCATTTTAAGCCATACTTTTGTCATTTCTGTATTATCTAATTTATTTGAAAGTAGGTTTAAATCAAATGGTTCTTTCATTTTTGCAACAGCTATAATATTAACAATTTCCATAGATTCATTATGAAATCGTCAATTCTTATAATTATTCTTTTATTGAAATATTAGACTTAGATTGTCTCATTGTGCCGAACATGATGAAATTGTTTAAATTTAAAATGACATTTTATTAATTATAAGAATTTCTTAATTATTAGATTATTATGATCTTAAATGTGATAAATCGTTAACAATCAATACACTTGCAATTTTGATAAAGATATATATAAGGGTATCGTTTCAAGTGTATATTTTCATTATATCAACAGATACGATTAAGCAAACAAACACCTTATCATTAGACCCTTCATTTTATAGAGGTTAACTCTTTTACTAAAAAGTACGTATGGGTACATCACTTCTAACCCCATAACACATATTGAAAATAATCAACCACCCTTCTAATCCTATTAGTAGGATTCATTTAATTAGAGTTGTTCATATGAAGACTTATTAAAATATTAGCTAAATTTCAGTAAATGAATGCTAAAAATCGAGTTTTCAGCACTATAAGATTTTTGCATTCCTCCTAAAGTGTGGTTACTACACAACAAAAAGTTGTTAGTAAATTTAATAATTAGAAGGCAATAACTGAATATATAATGAAATTTAATAAAGTTTAAAGGTATCAAAATATGATACCCCTGTAAATTAGGACTGATGTACATGTTAAAACGAAATAAGAAATTACATAAATTTAACATAATTTATAATTTAATATGGCTGTTTTTTGTAATCCTAATTATAATATTTGCACTATTAGAATTAGTGCATACTCTAATCAATTTTTAAAAATAAATATTTACATGATTAATCTTGATTTTATTGGTTTCGAGTAAAATACCAAGAATTTAAAAAGAGGATTTAAAATGTTTATTGAACTAATTGTAGGAATAATTTTTATAAGTTTAGCATTAGCTAATTTAGTAGTTTATTATAAACGTCCTCAATCAGAGAAACGAATTTGGAAGATATATACAATTTTAATATTAATATATGGGGTTTATCTTGTTTTGAGTAATTTAAATTATATTTGAATATTAAAATGGGCATCATTATATCCAACTTAATCAGGATAACAATAACTGAATA
>PLTK01000183.1 GCA_003164415.1 Methanobacterium sp.
AAGAAAGGATGGAGAATTTTTCATCCATAAAAATAGGTGAACTAGGATGGAAGGACTTAAAAGAAGTTTTTGAAGATATAAAGAAAAATATTTACGATATTGTTATTATTGAGGGAGTAATGAGTATTTTTACAGGTATGCTTAATAAAAAGGTTCCCTTTTCATCTGCTGAGATAGCAATCGCCACAAATATCCCAGTTATTATGGTTTCTCCTTGTAACAAGGGAGGTATTGAAACAGCAGCAGTAGATGTGGTTGCTCATGTTGAAATGATGGATAAAATGGGCATAAATACTGCAGGGATTATATTAAACAAAATTTATGATGAAGGAATCGCAGAATCTACATCAAAATTCATAAAGGACAGAACAAAAACAGATTTTTTAACATTTATCCCAAAGGTCCGCCTTACAGAACGTGGAAATATGCCAGAAGTTGAAATTAAGCTAGATGATTTCTGTCTAAACGCTATTAAAACTGTTGAAAATTATTTGGACATTAAAAGAATAATTAAATTAGCAGAAGAACCTAAATTTAATAGTTATATTGGATTTAATGAGATTATGGATCGTTTTACTAATGAAAAAAGTATGGTAGAATAAAAGATAGAATTTATTTATTCTTTTTATATTCGTTATAATCTTCTATTAAATCTGCACCACTCATAAATACTAGGCCATGATCTTCGGCATATTTTTTTGCATCTTTTGTAGGAAGGGACCCGCCAGTTTTGTCATCCATCATTTCACAACATACAGCTACTTCGGTAAGTCCGGCCATCTCCATTAAAGCTATACTCATCTCAGTATGTCCTTTTCTGCTACGAACATGGCCCTTAGCAGCTCTAAGAAGAGTTACATGTCCGGGTGCACGGAAATATTTACCAAATTCGTTTTGTTTACCTGTTTTACAGAGTAATGCAAGTTCTTTTATAGTACACGCACGATCATTGTCTGTTATCCCTGTGAAGGTTTTCCTATGATTTACAGTAATTGAGAATGCTGATTTTTCATCATATGGGATATCATCAGGATTTAGTTCACCAAGAACAGGATACTTTGAACTAGCAATCTCCATTATATCCGTCATATAAGGTACTCCAAGTGCATCTGAGTTTTCAGAAGAAAGNNGCATCATTCCTTATTTGTGTCATATATTCGGGGGTCATGAACTCTGCAGCTACTATCATATCAGTTTCACGTTCTCTGTTATCACTATCAAATATTAATACAATTTCTCCATTTTTAATGGCTTCTAATCCTTCTTTTATCATGGGTAATCACTCGCTGTAAGATTTTTTACTATTTTCCCTATTTATTAATGATATGCATAATATTGACTTTTATTATTCGATAGTTATGGACACAACATCCCCATCTTTAAGTTTTAAAGAGTCTCTAAGATTTTTATTTGAAATAAATTCTAGAACATCCTCAGTATGCCCAGTTTTAGCAGGAAAAACTAAAGCTCCAACTGTGTCATGGTTTAACAATGCTTTTATGAATTTAACATCTCCAAATTTACCTTTACCCTTAACTAAGCCGAATTTTTCCTTTGAAATGTCGATAAGAGGATTCCTTAGATTTTTTTCTAGTTTTATATTTAGGGTTCCCACATATGGTTTGAAATGGAGCTTTTCTTGGAACTGTTCGATATAAATTTCTTGAGACATGAAATAAGTCCCTTTACCCATTCCAGAAATTATTATTCCTTTTATTTCCATTTAACTCACTATTACCTGATTTTTTATTATTTTAATTAATTTATACCTATTAATGCCCCAGAAAGGACATTCAAGAATATCTTCTTTTTTTTAGAATATTACTTTCTATAATTATTCGAACAAATAACCTTTTGCAAGAAATTTTTAATGAAAAAATATAAAAAGATTTTAGGATTAGTTGGAAAATCAACTATTCCAATATTTCGCAGGTTATTGTAGTGAAAATTGGCCCTCTAAGATCTATAACTTTATTATTGCCTGTTATATAGTTTAATGCCACCTTATCCAATTTTAAATTTATATCTGACAATGATTTAGATAGCGTAGTCCTTAAACTCATTTCATTTGTACCGCTAACTATCATCTCTTCGATTTTGTAACTTGCATAAGCTGCAACGCCATCCATATAACTTATTCCTGTTGGAATTCCATTATTAATGGCATTTATAGATATATCATCATCAGCATTCTTTTCAGGCACTCCAATAATATTCCCCTCATTGACGTAAACTCTGTTCCATGCAGCCGGCCCTAGGAGTTTAGTGCCTTCCTCAGGTTCAATAACTTTCACTCTAATATTTTTACCCAAAAATTCTCCTTCAAAAGCTACAAATTCACATGGAGAATGGGTATTCCCATTTTCTTTTCCAGTGCTAAGCAAACTTTCCATCAAATCTCTTCCTTCACCAGTGAAAGGGTAGTAGTTAATCCTGAGCATGGTTGCAAGTTCCCTATCAGATACATGCCATTTTTCATATGTTTGAGGATAAACCATTTCCCTAACATCTACTTGTTCATGGAGTATCATAGCTATCCTTTCTGCACCTATACCAAGGTTCATAACTTCTTTGTCTATACCGTAACTGGATAGGGCTATTGGTGAATAGATTCCAAAGGTAGCCACTTCAACCCAGTCTTTAAGTTTAGGATGGTATCCATAAACTTCTGTTTGTGTTTCTGGTATGTAGTATTTGGACTTTTTCTCATCGGGTACATATTTGAATTTTTCAAATCCAAAGTGTTCAAGAACACTCTCTGAAACTGCCATGCCCATATCAAGACTCACTTCATCATCTGCCCATACACACGATGCAGAATGGTAAGTCATTAGATGACTTAAATCTTCCCGCTGTTCTCTTCTGAAACACCGGTCTATTGAAAAAAGTTTTATTGGTAGTTTACGTTTGTTATGTAAAGATTGGAGTGTTAAAAACCAACCAGAAGTCATATGTGATCTTAAGGTTGTCCTTCCAGGAACTGGTTTCAGTTCACGTAGTTCTGGAAAAACGTTTTCGAGTATTCGAAGTCCAAGTGAATCCCCTACTTCCAGTGCTATTGAAACATCGTGTACAAGATCGTCTCCACTTTCGTCACCTTTCTTATAGCTTCGAAAAATATCTTTAAGGGCATGTATTTTATNNAAGAAGCATCGATCCAGAACTGCAGGGGCTTCGGGGCCAAATTGTTTGTAAATATCCTCTTCATCAACAAACAAGGGGTTCACTGTTTCATTAAATCCAAGTTTCAGATAAGCTTGTCTAATCTCCCATATTGTATCGTACAACATATGGGATTTACCGGTATTAAGATGTATTCTCGGATATTCATCATCATGATGAGGTTTTTTTAATGTATGAGCAGTTTCAACCCATGCTTTTTCAAAATCTTTTCTTGCAAGTTTTATTATATCTTTTCTTTTCAGCTCAATGCCTCCGTGATGATTATGATGTTGACTATGCTTTAAAAAGGATCTTTAATATAATAGAATTTTGTGTTGATCCTTTTTATATTTATTATAATATCCTGACCAACCGAATAAATAATAAATGTCAAAGTATAATCCCATAACATGGAAAAAGAGATACGCGAATGCGATGTACTGGTAATAGGATCAGGCGGCGCTGGATGTAGGGCAGCAATAGAAGCTAGAAAATCAAATTTAAAAGTTTCAATAGTCTCAAAGGGCTTATCATTTAAATCAG
>PLTK01000048.1:0-282 GCA_003164415.1 Methanobacterium sp.
AATAGTGTTCATGTGAAGTAGGAATGAATAAACCAAATAAATAACAAGAGATTATATTTAAAAATTATCACAATTAATGTAATTTAATAAAGCTATCTGATTATTAAAATTGGATTTACTAATAAAATAATGTTGAAAGCCCATCCTCAAATTATTCACAAACCCGAAGGTTAGTAAATCAATTATCATTGAAATGGACTTCAATTATCTAAACAGAACTTGGAGGCTGTGAACTATTTAAATAAACTCTTATACAGTTATATCCTTAGCACATTTTTTTTG
>PLTK01000048.1:367-2530 GCA_003164415.1 Methanobacterium sp.
TGAAGAAGTAGGATGCTAATGAAACTGGATTTGGTGCTACTGCTAGTCCTAACTTTGGTAATATGAGTAGTAGGGCAAAGCTCCACCAGAATAATCCAAATGATCCAAATGCAACCATTCCAAATGTATTACCTTTTTTATACTCCATCCATGATGCCATTACTTGTGCTAATCCTCCATAAGCTATNNAGATCTTTCATTACAACTTGATTTATTTTTTCTTCAACCATTTATATCACCAAAAGTGTTGTATTCTATTTTTTCTTTATTTGAATTGTTTCTATTCTTCGAGTGTTGATGTGTCTCCTACATCTTCGCCTTTATCTCTGGCTCTTAAAATTCTTCTCATAATTTTACCACTTCTGGTTTTTGGTAGTGAATCAACCTTTTCTAATTCACCTATTACTGCTACGGGTCCTAATTCATATCTTATATGTTCTTTAAGTTCTTCTATAAGTTTTGTTTTAAGTTGGTATCCTTCTTTAAGTATTAGGAATGCTTTAATGACTTCTCCTTTAACCGGGTCTGCTTTTCCAATTACTGCTGCTTCTACAACTGCAGGATGACTTCCGAATGCAGATTCAACCTCAGATGTTCCTATTCTGTGGCCTGCAATCTTAAGAACATCGTCAGATCTTCCTTGTATCCAGAAATATCCATCTTTGTCCTTTCTTGCCATGTCCCCTGCTTTGTAAACTCCAGGTATATCGTTCCAGTAAACGTCTTTGTATTTCTCGTCGTCTTCATAGAGTGTTCGGAACATTGCGGGCCATGGTTTTGTAATTACCAGATTTCCCCCTGTTCCTAATGGTACGGGGTTTCCTTTATCATCTACAACATCTGCAAAGACACCAGGTATTGGTTTTGTTGCTGATCCTGGTTTGAGGTCTGCTGATGGTAATGGGGAAATCATGTGCATTCCAGTTTCTGTTTGCCACCATGTGTCCATTATAGGAGTTTTTTCCTTTCCAATATTTTTGTAATACCATATCCAGGCTTCGGGGTTTATTGGTTCTCCAACTGTTCCGAGTATTCGGAGTGATGATATGTTATATATGTTAGGGTATCTGTCTCCGAATCTCATTAGATGTCTGATTGCTGTGGGTGCGGTATAAAATTTGGTTACTCCATATTTTTCAACAATTTTCCACCATGCTCCTGGATCCGGGTAGTCTGGTGCTCCTTCATATACGAGTGTTGTGGTTCCAAGGAGTAATGGCCCGTATATAACATAACTGTGACCTGTTATCCATCCAATGTCTGCTGTGCACCAGTATAAATCGTCGGGTTGGATATCGAAGGTGTTTTTTAGTGTTGTTGAAACACCTACCATATATCCTCCGGTGGTGTGGACAATTCCCTTGGGTTTTCCTGTGCTTCCTGATGTGTAGAGTAGGAATAATGGATCTTCTGCATCCATGGGTTCACATTCACATTCAGCAGGTTCACCTTCTACGAGTCGATCATAGAATATTTCCTTTCCACTCAGTTCTGACATTTTTATTTCATTTTGTGTGTGCTTTACTACTACGACTGTTTCAACTGTGGGGCATTGGAGCATTGCTTCGTCTGATATTTTTTTAAGGTCAATGATTTTTCCTCTTCGGTAAGTTCCATCTGCCGTGATTAATATTTTGACCTTTGCATTGTTCATTCGTTCAACAAATGCACCTACACTTAAGCCGGAGTAGACAACACTGTGCACTGCACCTATTTTGGTACAGGCGAGTAGTGATATGATGAGCTCTGGGCACATTGGGAGGTACATTGATACTGTTTCTCCCTTTTTTACTCCTAGGTTTTTAAGTGCGTTGGCCATTTTATTGACTTCACGATAGAGCTCGTAGTAGGTTAATTTCTTTTCGTCTCCCCTTTCATTCACGTAGAGAATAGCTACTTTGTTTCTTTTTTCGGTATTAATCCATCTGTCTACAGCGTTGTAGGNNCTCATTTTCCCAATTTTTTACGTGTGCACGTTCGACCGTTTCCACTGTTGGCTTGAAAATTCTTTTCTCATCTAATAAAACGATCGTATTGCTTTTCAATTAGTTCACCACCTTATCTAATTCTTTTTTTATTTACCCAATATTGCCACAATAATAGTTTATTTATTATACCATATATAATTTACCATGATTAATCATTATAAATAAAAATGAGTAT
>PLTK01000036.1 GCA_003164415.1 Methanobacterium sp.
CATACTGGTGCACAGCCGACATTGGTTGGATAACAGGTCATAGCTATGTTATATATGGACCATTACTCCTGGGAACAACAACAGTCGTTTACGAAGGAGCACCAGACTACCCAGATCCTGGTGCATGGTGGAAAATTATTGAAAAATATGGTATAACCAAATTTTATACCGCACCAACAGCAATCAGGCATCTGATGAGATTTGGAGATAAATATACACGGATATACAACATATCATCCCTAAGAATACTTGGAACAGTTGGAGAACCAATTAACCCCGAAGCTTGGATGTGGTTTTACAAGAATGTTGGAAAGGAAAAAACTCCTATAATGGACACATGGTGGCAAACTGAAACAGGAATGCATTTAATCGCACCATTACCATCAGCAGACCTCAAACCAGGATCAGCAACAAAACCAGTACCTGGAGTATTTGCAGATGTAGTAGATGATAAGGGAAATTCAGTTCCTCTTGGAACAGGAGGAAATCTGGTAATTACAAAACCATGGCCAGCAATGTTTAGAACACTCTATGAAGACGAGGAAAAATTCAAAGATGTCTACTGGAACGATATACCTGGAGTTTATAAAGCAGGAGATATGGCAAGAAAGGACAAAGACGGATATTACTGGATACAGGGGAGATCTGATGATGTTCTTAAGATTGCAGGTCACAGAATAGGTACATCTGAGGTTGAATCTGCATTTGTAAGTCATCCTGCAGTTGTAGAAGCAGCAGTAATTGGAAAGGCAGACCCAATTAAGGGAGAGGTCATTAAAGCATTTCTAATACTTAAAGAAGGATACCAACTGAAGACAAAACTTATAGAAGAACTCAACGAACATGTGAGATATGAATTGGGACCCGTTGCTGTAATAGGTGAATTGGAAGAGGTAGATTCACTACCAAAAACCAGAAGTGGTAAAATTATGAGAAGAATTTTAAGAGCTAGGGATAAGGGCGAAGATGTTGGTGACACATCAACACTCGAAGAATAGTACAACTCAATAATATAAAATATATGCGAACACTTTTGGTGATATAAATGGTTGAAGAAAAAATAAATCAAGTTGTAATGAAAGATCTAACGGCAAATCCAGCTGCTTTAGGACTTTTAGGTTTTGGAATAACTACAGTGTTGTTAAATATAAGTAATGCGGGACTTTTCCCGCTAAACAGTGTGATCCTAGCAATGGCCATAGCTTATGGAGGATTAGCACAAGTAATGGCTTCATGGATGGAGTTTAAAAAAGGTAATACCTTTGGAATGGTTGCATTTGGATCATTTGGATTGTTCTGGTGGAGCTTTGCCCTACTACTAATATTACCAAAGTTAGGCCTTGCAGTAGCACCAGATGCAGTTTCAATGGCATCCTACTTCTTCATGTGGGGTCTTTTCACGCTTGTAATGTTCTTTGCTACCCTAAAACTTACAAGAGGACTTCAAGTGGTGTTCATAAGTTTAGCAGTATTATTCTTCCTCTTAGTAGGGGTTGAATTAACTGGAAATGCCACAATAGGTTTAATAGCAGGATATGAAGGAATATTCACCGGATTATCTGCTGTTTATGTTGGACTTGCAACTGTGATGAATGAAACATACAATAAAAATGTGCTAAGGATATAGATTAAAAGTTATTTAAATAGTTTATAGTCTCCAAGTAGCTATTTAGGTAATTGGGGCCCGTGCAATTATAATTGTTTACCGACCCTTCTGTCGGTGATAATTTGAGCATGGGCTTCAACACTATTTTATTAGTAAATTCAATTTGAATAATGGATAGCTTTATTAATTTTAATTTACAGATACGGAAGTAATTATCAAATCATTGTGATATTGAGAGCTTCAGTAACATAATTTTAAAGGTCATGTATGGTTCTCGAATTGTATGAAATATAATTCATAAATATCATAGAAAAAAATGTTATACATAATGATCACACAAATATTCAAGAGGGTTTAAAATTGGAAGAGGACCTCAAAATTTTGATACTTGAAGATGTTCCATTTGATGCCGAGTTAATTAATCGTGAACTAAAGCGGAGTGGAATGAAATTCTCTTCTATAAGAGTAGAAGAAGAACAAGACTATTTGAATGAATTAAAATCATTTAAACCCGACGTTATCCTTGCTGATCATTCGCTTCCTCATTTTGATGGGATTTCTGCCTTAAAAATTGCCAAAGATAAATCTCCAGATGTTCCATTTATCTTTGTCAGTGGGAAGATGGGGGAAGACTTTGCAATAGAAGCCTTAAAATGTGGTGCAACAGATTATGTACTAAAAGGTAGTCTATCAAAGATCGTACACGCGGTTAATAGGGCATTGGAAGAAGTTAAAGAGCATTCTAAGCGGAAAAATGCGGAAGAGGCCCTAAGAAATAGTCATAGACAGCTCATTGAAGCACAGAAAATTGGGCATATTGGTAGCTGGGAGTGGGATCTTGAAACCCTTGAAATGAACTGTTCAGATGAATTTTACAGTATGATGAGTATAGATCCTACAAGTTTTGGTAACAACTATCAATCGATGATGGATATCATACATCCCAACGACAGGCAAACTATACAAGATAGTATAAACGTTGCACTAGATAATCACATGCCATTTGCAAATGACTATCGTATAGTCAGACCAGACGGAACTGTTAGAATACTTTCATCTAAAGGTGAAGTCATAACAGATCGAAATGGCAAACCACTTCGAATTGTTGCAACCGAACAGGACATAACCGAACAAAAATTAGCGGATGAAAAAATTAAATCATCACTCAAAGAAAAGGAAATGCTTTTACAAGAAATACACCACCGGGTGAAAAATAATTTACAGGTAATATCCAGCCTATTACGTCTACAATCAAGATATATTAACGATCAAAAATCTATTGATATATTTAAGGAAACACAAAACAGGGTCAGAAGTATAGCAATCCTCCATGAAAAATTATACCAATCTGAGGATCTTGCCAAGATCAGATTTGATGAATATGTAAAGATACTAGCAGAAGACCTACTTTATTTCTATGAACTGGATAAAAGTAACATTAAAATGAACATTGATGTGGAAGAGATTTCACTCAACATAGAAACAGCAATTCCATGCGGACTCATAATAGATGAAATGGTAGCAAATTCGTTGAAATATGCATTTCCAGATGAAAGAAATGGAGAGATTAAAATAGAACTCCATTCAGATTATAATAACAAATATTCTATGTGTGTAAGTGATAATGGTATAGGTATCTCCGAAGATATTGACCCTGAAAAGACAGATACCTTTGGAATGCAACTGATTAAATATCTTACCAAACAATTAAAAGCAAACATAGAACTTGATAAAAGTAATGGTACAACATACAACCTTACATTTAATGAACTCAAGTACAAAGATAGGGTAAAATAGATGGTTAACGAGAAGATATTGGTTGTTGAAGACGAAGAACTAATAGGGCAGGATATTAAGATTTTACTGGAAGATCTTGGATATGAAGTTCCCTATTTAGTGCCTTCAGGGGAGGAGGCAATATCTCGAGCAGGAGAAATCCGTGCAGATCTTGTTTTGATGGATATCATGTTAGAGGGTGAGATCGATGGAATTGAAGCAGCCCACAGGATCAACGACCAGTATGGAATACCAGTAATATACTTGACTGCCTATAGAAATGAAGAAATTTTAGAACGTGCAAAATTAACAGAACCCTATGCATATATAGTTAAACCCTTTGAAGAAAGGGAACTGCGAACCAATGTTGAAATAGCTTTAAACAGACACAAGGCTGAGAAGGAAAGAATTGAATCAACAGAGATCATAGCTAAAAATGAGTTTCTCAAAAAATCTTTAAAGGAACAAGAAATTCTTCTCAGGGAAATACACCACCGTGTTAACAATAACATGCAAATTATTTCAAGCCTGCTCTCATTACAATCAACACAGGTAAAGGATGAAAGGGATCTTGATCTGTTTATTGACAGCTTAAACAGAGTTAAATCTATGGCCAAAGTTCATGAACGTTTATATCAGTCTGAAGATCTTTCAAGCATTAAATTTGCAGAATATGGTTCAAGCATGTTAACCGATCTTTTCAGCAGCCATAGAACATCCCCAGGTATCAGATTGAAGGTTGATATCGAGGATGTATCATTTAATATGGAAACAGCTATTCCATGTGGTCTTATCATAAATGAACTAGTGTCCAATTCATTGAAATATGCATTTCCAGATGGTGAGGGCGAAATTAATGTTAGTTTAATGCATTATCATGGAAACAAATTCTGCTTAACCATAAGTGATAACGGTATTGGTATACCCGAAGATTTAGACTTTAAAAGTACAGAATCCCTTGGATTCAGATTAACCAATAATCTTACCCAACAACTGGAAGGTGAAATATTACTGGACAGAAGTAAAGGAACAAAATTCCAGATCATATTTGAGGAATTAGAATATGAAACAAGAATTGGAATTAAAGAAACTATTATTACGGCTTATAAATCACGTGAGCTCAGAAAACATGCAGAGGAAATTATAAACACCCGAATTGGTGATTTAAATGATATTCCAAACGATTTCAAGGAACTTATCCACGATCTCCAAGTGCACCAGATTGAAATTGAGATGCAGAAGGAAGAACTCACCAAATCCAGACAGGAAATAATGGATTCACAGAAAAGATACTTTGATCTTTATAACTCTGCACCTGTGGGCTATTTCACACTGACAAAGGATGAAATAATCATCGAAGTTAATAATACAGGGGCATCTATACTGGGCATTACTAAAACTGGACTATTTAACACTTCATTTATGAGTTTTCTAAAATCTGATGCTAGACAAACCTTTATAGAACATAATATTAATGCTATTGAAACAGGTAAAAAACAGGGATACAAACTGGAAATAGCACGGGCAGAGGGCGAACCATTCATGGCATATGTTGAAACAACACCTAATTATGATAAAAATGGGAGATTTAAAGAATTTCAAACCTCAATAATAGATTTAAACAGGTATTAAATATTTGTAAGTAATGTTATCAACTATTTTTATTTAGTTTTATTTATGGAAGTTGCAAAAATTCTCAGTAAAAGTAAAAAAGTATTCTTTCGAATTGAGGTTTAGAGCTCATTTTCAATATATCTTGCAAGTCGCTTTGCAAGGGCTACAATGGTCAAAACAGGTGGAGCTCCAGGAGCCTTTGGGAAAACACTTGCATCTGCAACGAAGAGTCCTGATATTTCTGTTTCAAGATTTTTATCGACAACATCTCCAATAGCGGCAGTTCCGCCTGGATGTGCTCCCCTTGCAATTGTTGATGTGAGTGTGTTTGGATCAACACCGCTCTCTTTAAGAATTACACCTGCAGCAGCCGATCCCTTGGCAAGTAGACTTACATCCTTTGCAGTACTGTACTTTTCAATATAATCCTCACGAACCTTGCCAGATCCTTCATCAGCTATTTTAATCATTATTCCAAGTATATCATTTTCACTCGCACCGTACTTCTCTAATTTATTGTAGAGCAGTCCAGAGTAATGTGGTGCCATGATAAGATCGTCCAGTGTTATTAGACCATTCATTTGAACTTCACTATTAAACTTTATACCCTTAAGAATACCACCAACTGTCACAAAGGTATCAACAAACAGGTTGTTACCCGCGTCTATTCCGGCCCGTCTTAATAGTCGGGGTGTTTCAATACTGCCTGCAGATATCACAACCATATCTGCAAGAAATTCTTTATCATTACTCTTAACCCCTTTAATTTCACCATTAACAGTTATAAGTTCGGTTATTTCGGTGTTGGCAATGACCTTTGCACCTTGATCTAATGCTTCACCCACATATTCTTTGCTAGTCCATTTTGAATCCCTTGGACATCCAAAGGCACATTTACCGCATGGTTTGCATGTTTTAGGATCGATAAATTTAGGCATTTTTTGGGTGTTAAAACCTAGGGATTTTGCTCTATCCATTATAATATTTGTACCATTACCAAAATGTGTATCTGGAAGGGTTGTTACTCCCATTTCACCTTCTATTTCATTGAAGTCATCTTCAAGATCGATACCCATATTTTTAAGATATTTCTGACAGGTTCTAACAGCATTTCCTGCTGTTACAGTTGTTGTTCCGGCAATACAACTTGTTTGTATAAGTTCAACCCCCACATCTAAATTTTCATAGTGTTCATAAGCATTTCCAATCTTTGTAGATGGTCCTTTTTCAAATAAAGTAACATCTATTCCTTTAGATGCCAGTTCCCTGGTAATGGTTCCTCCACCAGCACCCGATCCAACTACTATAATCTTTTTCATTAAATCACACTCAATAAAATTTCTAAATAAATCCTTTTTTTTATAGGGTAAAATAAACTCTATGCTCTTTTAAGTGTTCTACGTGAGGTTTGTGACGGAATTTTGGATTTCTTTTTCTTTCCCCTTTCCTGTATAAAGAACTTCATGGCTATATAGCCACCTAACAGTCCAAATGCACAGTATATTATTAGTGATGATATTAAGCTTAAAATTAGATTGAAAACTCCGCTAAGTGCAACAAATATACCGAGTGTTAATGGGTTTGGAAGCACGTAGGGTAGTGTTGGTGGAGTTAAAAATCCATAGAAGAAGAAGATTATACAGAAAATTCCTGTGGCAATTGCACCTATCTTAGCGCTGGTAATTTCTTCCTTGGTCAGGAATGTGGCAACAAATCCCATCACAAACAGGGAGAATACTCCTCCAAGTCCGATCAAGGGTAGGATAAGACCTAATATGAAACTTATACCAATTGCTATTTCAACGTTAATCTTTTCCATTTTGGATGGTTCTCCTGAAGTTTTCTTGGAATAACTTGTGTTATGTTGTAGAATTATATTTCAATGAATATAAATCCTTTCTTAGAATAAAAATTTTATAATCATTTACCACAAATTAAATAGAATTATCCATTATAAAACCTATCTGATTTATGTAATATTAAAGCTAACAGTGTCCTGAAAATATTTTTGTTAAAATTTATTGTTAATCATAACATTCATCAATATTAAAATTTATCATAATCTTCTGTAACAAGGTTGTCAGCAATCTCTATTGCTGTCTCTGCATCTACAGCCTGTCCATCTGCACCAACCTTTTTCCACAAGTCGTTATCAATATTGAATGGATATCCTCCAACAATTATCTTAGCATCCATACATTCCATACATCTGTGTATAGTGCTGATAAGTTCAATTACCTCTCCAATATGGGAACCAATGGTTGCAGATATTATGATCAGATCTGCTTTTTTACTTATTATGGTCTGTATCACACTTTCTGTTGGTGTGTTTGCACCTAAATAATATGTTTTCCAGCCATCCATTTCAAAGAAGTCTGCAACCATTCTCACACCTACCTCGTGAAGTTCCCGGCTTACACTTGTTGCAACAAGGACTTTTCCACTTTTTTTATTGTTTGATATGTATGGATAAAGTTGTGACATTATAAGTTGTGTTGCAGCTGTAATGTAATGTTCCTGTGCTACCGTTATCTTATTCTCTTGCCAGAGCCTTCCAACTTCGTAAAGTGAACTCTGAAAAACATGCAGGTAAATATCCTTTACACTGATTCCGTTATCCACAGCTTCAATTATAAGTTTACCAGCCGAATGACGATCACCATCTAATAGCAATTTAAGGTATTGTTCTAAGAGTTTAACAAGGGGTTTGTCTTCATTGATGAATGAAATATCCTTTGAAGGGTTGGAGAGGTTTTCTATACTTTCTTCTATATATTTAACTGCTATACTGCTTTTTTCTGGCGGCAAATATCCTATGATTACGTCTTCCATTACTTCTAATCTTTCTTTAAGACGTGTTTCAGGAATTCCTAGATTTACCAGAAATATCCTTTCCCATGTAATATAATCTGCAAATAAATCGGGACTTGAAGCTTCTATTGCTTCAAAAAGATATGAAAGGCTGTATTCAGTATCTTCAATGTACTTCTTAAATTCAGAATCTCCATAATATCTACTAAATTCCATCTGAGAATTAAACTGTTTGGTTACAATTTCCTCTGCAAGTACATCAACACCTTTAATCATAGTAAACCTCCAAGATCATTAGTATAATATCTTGTAATAACACATTAATAATTATAATCCTAACAAATTGATATTAAGATTAATTATCTAATTTTTTTTATTCCTAGACTAAATATTGTTGTTAAAAATATTAATATTCTCATTTTTAAGGGCTTAAAACCGCAAAATTTTGATTTGATACTTTGAAATTTATCCGCGCATAATTTTATCAAATAAATATTACATAAATTGGATAAAATTATTATTAATTGGTTGTAATTTATTATTATTAAATTTTAAGGGTGTATATATTAGTGACAGCACGTTAAACAAATATTCATGAAATTTTTATCTGAAAAAAATCCAGATTCACTCCGCACATTTGAGATTATTAATGAAGGACTATCAAAGAAATCTGTGATAGTTATAATGGCGTGTTGCAGTGTTACATACGAGGGAAGGGCCAGGAGCAAATTAGGTTCGGGTGATAGAATGATAATCATCAAATCTGATGGATCTTTCATGGTGCATCAGGACAGAAACTTGGAACCTGTGAACTGGCAGCCTCCAAAATCTCAATGTAAAGCCAGTTTAAAGGATGGGGTAATGTATCTTGAAGGAAGTAGGAGAAACCCTCCTGAAAGGCTTGAAGTTGAAATACAGAACACATATATAGCATCATATTTCAATGGTCAAGACTCTAAGGGCCTGGAATTAACGGGTTATGAGGAGAACATGAGGGAGATGGTGTTTGATAACCCTAAAATTATAGAAGAAGGTTTCAGACCGGTCAACCGGGAATATTCAACACCCAACGGGTTTATAGATATTCTAGGCAAGGATGTTGAAGGAAATTTGGTTGTATTAGAGCTTAAAAGTAGACGGGCTGGTATAAATGCAGTTAAACAATTAAAAAAGTATATGGACTGTTTTTCAGACCATAAAGAATTTGTTAGAGGTATATTAATTGCTCCATCTGTAACAGATGATGCAGCTGAACTTCTTGAAGAATATAAACTCGAATATATATCGATGGTTCCACCAAGGGAATTTGGAACGGATAAAAATTTAACCCTAGATTTTTTCGGTGGATCATAATTGTACCCATGAAAAAGTCTATTATAAGTGTGGTACAATGAAGACTTAAACAGTCAAATATTTTCTGAGGATACAAATGAAAAGATTTTTAACGGCATTGGGGATAATTGTTCTGGTCTTATTAATGGCATTTGGAACTTATAATTATGTTACAGCAACTGAGGGTACAATTGTAGTGGGATATCTTCCAACTAGTCTGGATTCTGCGCTTTTTGTGGCTGATAACCTTGGAATGTTTACTAAGGAGGGTCTTAAAGTTCAACTGGTACCATTTAGAACCGGTTCAGAGCTTATAGATGCAGCTAATAACAACCAGATAGATGTTGGATACGTTGGGATAACACCGGTAACAAGTGCAATAGATCAAAATTCCAGTATTAAAATTGTTGCAGCTGTAAACACAGAAGGAAGTGGTATTGTTGTTTCCAATACTAGTAATATAAGAAATGCAACAGATTTTGAGGGAAAGAAAATCTTAATACCCAAGGTTGGAAGTATTCAAGATGTACTTTTCAGGTATATGCTTTTAAAGAACAATGTTAATCCTGCCACTGTTAATATAACAGAAATGGATGTTCCCCTAATGCAGAATGCACTAACATCTGGAAAGGTTGATGGATATGTTGCATGGGAACCATATATTTCACAGGCCAAAGTTAATGGAACTGGGATAGTGTTAATGAATTCAAATGATATATGGCCCGATATTCCAGGTTGTGTTGTTATTGCGACTAAAAGTTTCATGACCAAGAAACCAACAGAACTACAAAAATTTTTGAAGGTACATATAGAAGCAACCGAGTATGTGAACACACATGCTAATGAAACAGCAGCTATAGTATCTAAAAAATTAGGCACCAATGTAAACGTGGAGTTGGAAGCAAGGAATCATATAGAGTTTTTAGCTGTGCCCACACCAGCTTTTGAAAATAATGTGTTGGAAATGATCCAGGTCCAGAAACAATTAGGATATGTTAAAACCAATTTAACCATACAACAATTATTTGACAACAATTTCTTACCTTAATTAATTATTTTTTTAATTAACTGTGGATGCTGCTTAGATATTATGAAAGAAACCTAAAGGGTATAGGTTTATTTAACCAATTAAAATATTTTTTTTTAGATTAAATCCCCACATAATCATGTTAAAAAATTAAAATGTTAAACCAAGAGAAGTACGTTATAATATCATATTATAAGAAAATATCAACTATTTTTTTTGAATTATTTCTTCGAGATATTTCCAGGTTCAACGTTAATGTTTTCACTACGGTTTAAATTTTCAAGATCCTCAAGATCTGAAATATAATCACTTTCATCTGGATCTGGATTTTCTTTGGATATTAAAGATGCTACTATTATTAAAATGCTTATAACAGCTCCAAGTAAAAATGCCTGTTGAAATCCGGATAAAAGTGTTTCAACAGGTACACTGAACTGGAATGCTCCTGTTGATATTGCTCCTTCAAGACCGGCCGCTGAGTGACTTACAGTACTGTCAAATATGGTTTCGAATATTACAACTCCCATAACCAGCCCAAGATATTTGGCCGTGTTTAGAAGGCTACTAACAGAACCTGTCATTCCACGCGGGCTGTGGCTCATGACTAGTTTGTTGTTTGCAGGTGAGAACATTCCATCCGATAGAGATCTCATTAAAAGAGCAATTAGAACGAAAATAATTCCATACTTACCAATGATTGGGTTTAATACAGTTAAAACTAGGAGTGCAATTGCAAGACATACTGCTCCAATAATTGATGGTAATTTTGACCCTGTTTTATCAGATATTCTTCCTGATAAAGGTCCAACAAATATGATCAGCATGGTTGGAACAAGTATTATCAGACCAGCCACATCTGTTGAGAAGTTCATTATGAGTTCTAGATAGAATGGTAGAAGGAATATGGTTCCTGTTAAAACAAAACTGGTCATGAATCCTGCAGCAATTGAAATGTTAAGATATCTCTGTTTTAAAAGGCACATTTTAAAGAGAGGATATCTGTAGTTTGATTCCCATTTATAAAAGATGATTAGAAGTGCAAGGCATGATATTAAACCTAAAAGTATTAATGGTGAAGTCCAACCTAATCTACCGCCCATTTCAAGGGTTATTATTAGCACAAACATTGATAAGAATATTAATAAAGATCCNNACTGTAACGAAGAAAATCCAGTGCCATCCTAAATATTCTGTTATGAGTCCACCAACACCGTATCCCAATGATAGTGCAACTGTTGTTGCAAGTGAAATATATCCAAATATTTTTCCCCTCACAGCATTAGGAAAGTTAACTGCAATAATTGCAGGGGTCATGGAGAGTAACATTGCAGAACCAATACCCTGAAGAATTCTTGAAAGAATTAATTGGTCTATATTTAGGGAAATCCCTGAAAAATATGATCCAACGGTAAAAAGGAATAATCCTCCCAAGAAAATCTTTTTATAACCAACATATTCGCCTATTTTTCCAAATATCAATAGAAAACTGGTTAAAACAAGAAGATGTGCTACCACTACCCATGAAACAAGTGTTGTACTTACATCGAGATATTGTGAAATGGATGGAAGTGCAATTGTCACTATACCTGCACTGAAGGACCATATAAATACACCAAAAGCAATTATAAATGTTATTAGTCCTTTATTGGCTTTATGTGGTGTTATATTGTTCGTCATGGAATTGTTTCCGTGGGATGTTAATTATAAATAAATTTACACTTTAGTATAATGAGTAGTTGAAAATAGTATATATTATTTAGTAATTAATGAAAAAAACTTCAACTATTCTATTATCCATGTGGTTTTTTTATTTGAATATTAGAATTAATGAACAACATATTAAACCGTAGAACTTTCTAGTTAATCATTGATCTAGAGTTAATTAATACTCATAAATTATATACTAAAAACTTGAATAATAATACCATGTCTAATTACAATGGGAAACTTGTTGAATTACCAAAGGATGGTAAGGCCATTGTTGTTACAGATATCCATGGAAATCTTGATGATTATAATAAGTATATGAATATATGGGAAGAATATCGGAATGAAAACGCCTATTTTATCATTACAGGTGATTTTATTCATGCTATGGGAAAGAAGGACGATAAATCTATAGAAATATTAGATTCTGTTAAGTATTGCTGGGAAAATAATGAAAACTTTTATCCCATTATTGGTAACCATGAATGGTCTACTATATCAAATATATCGGTCTATAAAGGAAGTGTCAATCAATCTTTAAATTTTAAAGAACTTTTAAGGGAAAGATTTGGAGATAGATGGAATAAAAAGCTTGATGAATATCAAGAATTTTTTAAAAAACTCCCCATTGCTATTAAAACCGCTAATAAAGTTTTTATTAGTCATGCTGGACCTCCAAGAAACATTAAGACATTAAATGATATAATCAACATAACTGATAAGGGATATCTTGATAACGATAATTTATATGAGATATTATGGAACAGGGAGGAAGATTATACGGAAAACGATTTAAGATCTTTTCTACGGGCAGTTGATTGCAATGCAATGATTGTTGGACACACCCCTGTAGATGGTGTGAAACTGATTAATGATAAACAATTAATTGTTTCATCAAGCTACAGTCAGGGTAAAAAGGTATATATAGAACTAGATCTTGAAGAAAAGATTAAAGATGCCACGGATATCCTTAAAATGGTAAAAAATCTACATTGGTACAGCTAAATTCCTATTTTATATCAGTTATAACGATAATGATTTAGGGGTTATTTTAGTATATTTGTATTTACCTGCTATTTTTTTCCTTAAATTGAATTTTAAGTGTTTTTCCAATTAATATTTCATCACCGGATTTAAGGGGTTTTGGACTGTTTTCTTCCACAGTCTTCCCGTTTAATTGTGTACCATTTTTTGTATTCATATCTTCAATGTAAAATCGATCCTGATTTTTAACAATTCTAAAATGATTTTTGCCTATAAATAATAGTTTATCTGTTGATATTATACCCACAAAATCTTCTCGTCCTATTATTCTTCCAGTTCCATCAACAATTATGTTGTCGTTGTTAGGTAGCAGTAGTTTGGCAAATGAAACATTTCTACTTGGGGTACGGGTTAGAGTCGTCTTTAAAATCTTTGATTGAGGAGAAAATTTTCGGTATAATGAGTCTATTGCGAATCCTGCAATAACAGCCATCATGATGGCCAAAACAAGGTCGAGAGATACTGTTTGTATGCCTGTATAACCATAAACTAAAAGAGCAGCAACAATCCCTAAACCGGTGATTAAAAGAATAATAGTTATCACTCTAGTAAAGTTCATTCTAACCACTTTTCTCCCTTGTAACATTAAACCAAATCCACTTCATATAAATACAACTTTGAGTGTGTTTTTTTTATTTATCAATGTTATGTGTATCTATTATAAATTAAATCAAAAACTTTATATAATCCAAATTTTATTTTTCTGTAGTTGTAAAATGGTAGATTTAAAGGTTTAAACGAGTTTTTTTGGGATAAATAGACTAATAATAAATAATAGATTTTTAAAAATTTTATCCAATCTGTGCTATCAGTTCCGCTAACTGTTCAAGGTTTCTGACTTCAAAGAATTCGGCCCCTGAATCTTCATAATCTGCTACACAGCTATCAACCACATTCCATTTATTTATGGGTTCCGGATTTAATATTAAAACTTTTTTGGACTTTTCAACGATATAATCAATACTATCTGCACTCAATGGTTTTTTCCCAACTTTAGGTCCGGCCCAATCCCTACAATCACTTAATATCATAACATAAGACTTTTTATTAAGATCAGCCTGGTCCTTAAAGCTTTCAAATGCTCTGTGCATGTTTGAAGTTCCGTGTATCATTTGATTTTTCTGCCTAATATCCCTAACTTTAATAAAAGCATCTAAAAGGTTCGGTTCTTCGAGGGCTGCTGTGGTTTCAACGGTTTTATTATCAAATTCAAAGGTTTTGGCCTTTTTAAATGAGTTTTGGGCTGCATAAACCATCATGAAAAACCAGTTACTAACCCAGTCACATGATCCACTCACATCGTTCAGGAAGAAATGATTGCTTTTTTTAATCCTTGGTTTTGTTTTAACAATTTCAAGAAGTGTGTTTCCATATTTCAAATTTTTTCTAAGGGTTTTTCGAATGTCAGGCCTCATATTTTTGGATTGTTTTCGTCTTCTAACTCTTTTGTTGGCAATTTTTTTTCCAAGCCTTTGACACAGATCTAGGAGTTCTGGTTCAAATGATGTGAGAAGTTTAATATCCTTCTGGAGCAGTTGAGATTCGTCTTTACCATTATCAATATAATCCTCAAATGGGGGTCTGTAATCCATTGTGTCTGTATCTGTTGGTTGAACTTTAAATTTTGAAGGTTCAAGAAGCTTAAAAGAATAATTATATCCACTTAAAAACCTTTTATTTTTACTGCCCTTAGAATCTTTGGTACCTGGAGATCTGTTGGGGTCATCGGAGTTTTCATCTGCACCACCAAAAATTGATTTAAAAACTTTGTCAAAACTAGCTCGTTGACCCGGTTTTTTAACATACACCGATGCAAGCGCTTCGTTTAAAAGTTCTTCATGGTCATTGAATAATTTCAAAGTTTCATATGCTGTCTGGGTACTTCGTAAACTGGCGGGGATGTTATTTTCCCTTAGAAGTCTTGAAAATTTTATTATCTCTTCCATACTGAATTCACTTTTGATAGTTGTTTTCTTTAACAAATTTCTTTAAAACCTTCTTCTTATCTGATTCATTTTTCAAAACAACAGAAACTGTTTCATTAAAAGTTTTATCGTCCAGATCTTTAGCTTTAAATGTTAAAAGAGTTTTTACCCAGTCAACTGTAGCTCTGATGGATGGTTTTTTAAGGAGGTTCATATCGCGAAGATTGTGTATCATGGTAACAACACTCTCAACAAGTTCAGATGTTGCGCCGGGAACTGTGGATTTAACAATTTCAACTTCCCTTTCGTATGATGGATAGTCGATGTATAGAAATAGGCATCTATCCTTTGTTTCGTCTAAAAGGGATCTTTGAGAATTTGAGGTCATAATGACCATTAGATCGTTTTGAAGTTCAAAGGTTCCGAGATCATTAACTGTTATTTGTCCTTCTCCGAGAGCTTGTAGTAGAAAACTTTCAACTTCCTCATCAGCTTTATCAATTTCGTCTATCAAGATTACTGATGGATTTTTGTTCATAAAACCCTGGAGTAACGGTCTTTTTATAAAGAACTCTTCGTTAAATATATCCTGATCAACTTCCTTTATTCTTGACATTTCAAGATGGAGTAGTTGTTTCTGGTAGTTCCATTCTCCAACAATTTGTTCGAAGGTGATTCCTTCGTAGCACTGCACCCTAAAAAAATCCATATCAAAAGCTCTGCTAAGCGCCTTTGAAAGTTCTGTTTTACCCACACCCGGCGGTCCTTCAACAAGGACTGGTTTTTTCAATTTAAAAGCCAGATACATCGTTGTAACAGTGCTTTTATCAGGGATGTAATGATTTTTAATGAGCTTATTTTCAAGCGATTCCATGCTGAGATCATGGTCTGTCATAGATTTTAGATATGGTGCAATGAATATATAATTTTGCTAAAAAAAACATAAAATGAAATAACATAAAAAAAATATTTAGTAAAAATTAATTTGATAACCCAATTAAACTATTTATTCAATCAATTAAATTTAAAATATTAAAAGAAGGGTTGATGTTATCATATCATATCATCATCGGCTTCTAAACTTTCGCGAACAGAATCTACAATACATGAAGTGTTCCATCCAACAACTTCAGATGCAGCGTCTTCAATACGTCCAGGAACATTTTCCATACCGTACGGTCTTATAATAACTATAGGTTTTTCAAGATTTTGAGCCAAGTCAATTTCTTGCTCTATTAAAATTTTATTCTTCGAATACATACCCGATAGTATTATGACTACATCAGCATCTTTAATCTGTTGCTTCAACTGTTCTTTATCAGTTTTATTAGGGGTGCTATGATTTTTCCATTGAAACTCATGTGATGCTTCAAGTTTCTCAATAAATCTATCATATTCCTCAGCATCATCTTTCAACTGACTTATAAATATATTATATGTCTCAGATTCTTCTTCTAACATATTTTCACCCGTTATCATTGGAAATATAAATTTAAAAGATTTAAAGAATCTCTACACCATCTTCATAAACATGGATTATCATGACTGGACAACTTTCAGCTGCATCTATACCACACTTCTCATCTTCAGTTTCAAGTTCATCGTTATTATCAACCCTCTTAGATCCAATGATATGTGCTATACTACCTTCGTCCAGTTCGAATAATTCTGGACAAACATCTTCACACGATCCACAAGAAGTACAACCATCCCTTTCAACAACCAGTTTGAACATTTTTTTTATCCTCCATAATCATTAAATGTATTATTAAATCGTCCATTACAAATAAGATTATATAATCAATTTTTTTATTAAAAGTTTCGTATATCAATATTGTGAAAATAAAAAATGGGATTAAATATGAAAAAGAGTTTCAAGATTGCAATATGTCAAATGAGGGTTATGGAAAATAAACAGATCAACATAGATAAAGCAACCGCCATGATAAAAGAATCTGCTGATAATGGGGCGGATATGGTTGTTTTGCCCGAGATGTTTAACTGTCCATATGACACTCAAAAATTCAGGGCTTATGCAGAATCTGTTGATAACAGCCAAACAATTAAAGCTGTTTCACATGCTGCTAGGATGAATGATGTCCATATATTTGGGGGTTCCATACCAGAATTATTGAATGATAAAGTCTACAATTCCTGCTTTATTTTCAACAGAAATGGACATATTCTTGATGTCTACAGGAAAACGCACCTATTTGATGTGAATATCCCTGGAATGATATTTAAAGAATCAAATACAGTCTCGGCGGGTAATAAGATAAAGGTGATTGATACTGAACTAATCAAGGTTGGAATTGCAATATGTTACGATATAAGATTTCCCGAGCTGTTCAGACTAATGACACTAAGAAATGCAGGTTTAATGGTTGTACCAGGAGCTTTTAATTTAAAAACTGGTCCAGCTCACTGGAAAACACTCATAATGGCAAGGGCCATAGATAACCAAGTATATATGGCTGTTGCATCACCCGCTCCCAATAAGGATCTCTCATACATTGCATATGGCCATTCTTTAATAGTTGATCCATGGGGTAAGGTATTGTGCGAAGCAGGTGAAGATGAAGAAATAATTTATGCAACCATAGATACTTCATATACAGATAATATTCGTCGACAATTACCAATTCTTAAAAATAGACGTACTGATATGTATAAATTAATTGAAACTAATAATGAATAGATAAATTGGTAGATAAATTCTAAAATAGTAAATTCTAAAAGATTCAAGGGTTAATACGATGTATTAACTCTCCATAATGGGTTTTTATAGAAACTAAATCACATTATTTTTCAAAGCATTTGCCAGTTCTAATCTTTTATCTTTGTTATTTAGCCAGATCTTAACTTCTTTCCAAACTACGTTACATTTATCAAAACTATCCTTTCCTATGGCTTCCCTTATTGCCAAGTCAATTTCTTTTCTTTCTTCCTTGGTTTTAGGTACAATATCAATATCCCCTAGAAAATCATTCATATGTCGGATGTAACAACTCATATATCTCCCCTCCAATATTGTGACTACCCTAAATTAGCCAAGATAGAATCATCTATTTGAAATAATGTATTAAACGATTAAATAAAAAAAAACAGATTTTAGGCCATTTTTTTAAGTGATTTAGTTGCTACTTTTTTAAATTCTTTATCTCCTTTAGCAGCACGTCTAGCCTTTTTAAGGGGATCTATAGCTTTTTCGTCACCAATATCTCCTAGGGCCTTGGCAACTGCCGTACGAACACCCCAATCCTCATCTTTTAAGGCTTCTATAAGTGCATCGACGGCATCTTTACTTTCCATTTCACCGAGTGATTTAGCAGATGTTTTCCTTACACTCCAATCATCATCGTTAAGTGCTTCAATAAGGTGTTCTACAACATTTTCATCGCCAATATTTTTAAGTGCAAAGGTAGCGTATCTTTTAATATTTCCTTCTTCACCTTTAAGAGCGTTTACAAGGGATTCAACTGCAGGATCACCTATCTCTGCTAGTGATTTTGATGCTTGAAATCTTACATCAGGATTTGAATCGTCCAAAGCTTTAATAAGTGGCTCAACAGCATCTTGTCCTGAATTACCGAGTTCTTCGGCCGCATCCTTTCTAACATCCGGGTCTGAGTCTTGTAGTTTCTCAATTAAAGATTCATTTTCACTTGATTTTATATCTTCCATAATAACACCTAAATTGTATTTTTAATTATAATTGAATAATAAATTTAACCATGATTTAGTTATAAACAGTGTTTTAACTATCTTTTAATCCTATATTTATATTTCATTTAACCTAGTACTTGAATATTATCAAAAACTCGAATATAAAAATAGCTTTCAAATAAAATGATATAAAAGGGGATATTTATTCTAAAAGTAGTAGGGTATACATTCGAAGATCCTCTTGATTTATTTCATTTTGTACTTCTAATTCTAATCCTGCATTTCTAACTGTTTGGAATACGTCCATCCCCGCTGCTTCCATTGATGGGCGGGATTCTTTGGGTAATTTACATGTTAAATCACCATTTTCTGCAGAACATTGTTTACAAAGGGTGCATGGACCACAAAAGCCGTAACTGAATGATTTATAATATCCTGATAAAAATGCATGTTTTTCAAGTTCTAATATGGATTTTCGTATTTTCTTTAATGCCTTGGGGAATATTTCTCCAAAATTTTCATTTTCATACTCATCAAATATGGATCTGCTGTAACCGATTAGGTATGCCTTAGAATATTCTTCCAATACTTTCCTGGTGTCTTCGGGTGCGGGACTGTACGGTGGACATGATAATTTCTTTGCATAACTTGGACATCCATACTGACATTTCAATCTAACCCAATTGCCAACCACGACATCATTCGGATTAATCGGCATAATTACAAATGCACCATCGTTAAATGCCATTTTTTCCAGTTCAGATTCCAGTATTTCATATGATTTGACCATAATATCACCATTTAATATTTTCTATTTTTATTAAACCCATACAGTTGATTGTATTTGTAAACTTATTTGTAAATATCTTGTGATTGGAAATTAATTTAATCCCCCCAAAATAATGTTTTATGATTAGTTATTACTATTCGAAAACAAGTTATGGATAGATATTATTCTAGTTTTATCGTGGGATCATACATTTTAATAACTGTGAACTATATATTTATATTTGATTATACTATTCTTAAATTACATTTATTTAATGGAATAAATTTTTTTTAATTAAAAAATATTTGATAAAAATAGAGGATATATTATAAAAAAGAGATTTTTAACCGTAATATTGTTCTGTTTTCAAAATTTAGCTTAAAAAATTATTTAAATATAAGAATACTCACCAAAACAATATTCTAAAATATTCTAAAATAAATTCAAACCATCACCCTGGAAAAACATGACAAGAAAATTAATTTATAACGCTGAAATAGTCGATCTTGGCCTTTTAATAGATCGTACCCTAATTATCTCCGATCTACACATAGGATATGAGCAGGCTCTTAACAGAGAAGGTATAATGGTCCCAAGATTTCAGTACAAGAAGATATTAGAGAGGTTACAGGAAATTATTAAAAGTTTTGATATTGGAAGGATAGTTGTTAATGGGGATATTAAACACGAGTTTGGAAGGATAACTCGCCAGGAATGGGATGAAGCATTGGATTTCATATTATTTCTAAAGAATAACTTCGACGATATTGTACTTTTAAAGGGCAACCATGACAACTTCACCAAGTTCATCGCTGATAAAACTAATCTTAAGGTTTATGAAACCTACAGCATAGGAGATTATATTATAATGCACGGTGATAAGATTCCAGACGGTCTGATGAATAGGGATGAATCAACAATAGTCATTGGACATGAACATCCGTGTATAGGCATTAGAAATGGTGAAAGATTCGAGAAAATTAAATGTTACCTTAAGGGTTGTTATAAAGAAAAAAATCTGATTGTAATGCCATCATTCAATTTTGTGTCGGAAGGATCAGATATTCTTCATGAAAAATCATTATCCCCATTTCTTAAAAAAAGATCCATAGATGAATTTGAAGTTTATGGTGTTGAAAACTTTGAGGTATTAGATTTTGGAAGGATAAAAGATATTCTTAACGTTAAAGATCGTTTTTACTAGGATTTTAAAGGTTAATAATTAAAATCAATATTTTAAAATATTAAAAGGGTATACAAAATTTGATAAAGGAAATTTGAAATGATAGAAAGACAGGAAAAAGCATATAAAGACAGGGAAATTTATCAGATACTCCATCCATGGGTAAAAAAATGGTTTAAGGGGAAATTTGAAACATTTTCAGAGGCTCAACGTTATGCTATAATGGATATTCATATTGGTGAAAATGTACTGGTATCATCACCAACAGGTTCTGGAAAAACTTTAACAGCATTCCTATCAATCATAAGCGAACTAACACATCTGGCTGAGAAGGATGAACTGGAAGATAAGGTGTACTGTCTGTATATATCTCCATTAAAAGCTCTTGACAATGATATTGAAAAGAATCTTGAAGAACCATTATCCGAGATAGAGAAAATAGCAGGGAAAAAACTGGGAATTCGTAAGGCTGTTAGAACCGGGGATACAAGTCAGTATCAACGATCAAAAATGCTTAAAACTCCTCCACATATCCTTATTACCACTCCTGAAACACTTTCAATACTTCTATGTGCACCCAAGTTCAGGGACAAACTCAAGGATATTAAATATTTAATTGTTGATGAAATACACTCCCTTGCAGATAACAAACGTGGTGTACATATGAGCCTAACACTTGAAAGGCTTCAAAACCTTACTGGAGGTTTTACAAGAATAGGGTTGAGTGCAACTGTGCATCCACTTGAAACCATTGCGAGTTTCCTTGTGGGATATGATAATGGGCATGTTCGTAACTGTAAAGTAGTGGATGTCAATTATCTTAAACAGCTTGATATGAAAGTACTCTGTCCAGTTGAAGATATTGTGATGTCAGATCCTGAAGAGGTTAACACAGCACTCTACAACCTCATACATGGACTTGTTAACGAACATAAAACAACCCTTATATTTACCAACACACGTAGTGGAACAGAGAGTGTGGTTTTTAACCTTAAAAAGAAATTTCCAGACTTTTACAATCATGAAAATATAATGGCACATCATTCATCATTATCCAAGGAGCTGCGTTTAGAAGCAGAAAACAAACTTAAAGAGGGAAAATTGAAGGTGGTTGTATCCTCAACCTCACTCGAACTTGGAATAGATATAGGGTATATAGATCTGGTTGTGCTGGTGAGTTCGCCTAAATCAGTTTCAAGGGCTCTTCAACGTATTGGGCGAAGTGGCCATAAACTGCACGACAAATCGAAGGGCCGGATAATAGTTGTTGAAAGGGATGATCTGGTTGAATGTTCGCTTATACTTAAAAATGCTGTTGAAGGCAAAATAGACGAGATACACATCCCACAAAACTGTCTAGACGTACTGTCACAGCAAATATATGGAATGTCCATAGAAGGTAAATGGGATATAGAACATGCTTACAATGTCATTAAAAGTAGTTATAACTATAGAAATCTTACTCAAAACGATTTTATTAGTGTTCTAAGTTATCTTGCTGGTGATTACACAAGTCTCGAGGATAGGTATGTTTATGCCAAGATATGGGTGGATTATAAAGAGAAAATGTTCGGTAAGAGGGGGAGGCTTGCAAGGATGCTCTACTCAACCAACATTGGAACCATACCTGACAGGTCTGCTGCGCGGGTTAAATGTAACGGTGAGGTTATCGGCCGTATAGAAGAAGATTTCATGGAAAAACTCAGGAAAGGGGATACTTTTGTACTGGGAGGGAAGATATACAGGTTCAATTATGCAAGGGGTATGACTGTAAATGTAACACCCTCATCAGGACCACCAACCATTCCATCATGGTTTTCAGAACAGTTACCACTTTCATTTGATCTTGCAATGTCCATACAAAACTTCAGGGCTATAATGGATTATAAATTTAAGGCTAATAAAAAGAAGAATGAAATAATTGACTATATTCACGAATATCTCTACGTGGATTATAATGCAGCCAATTCCATATACAGCTACTTCCGTGAACAGTACATGTACGCACAGATACCAAGTGCCAGAAATTTGCTCATAGAATTTTATAAGGGATATGGTGGTAGGAAATTCGTTATATTCCACACATTATTTGGTCGAAGAGTGAACGATGCACTTTCAAGGGCCGTTGCATTCATTATAGCAGAAAAATTTAAGAGAGATGTGATGATATCTGTATCGGACAATGGTTTTTATTTAAGTAGCGACGGTAAAGTGGGTGGATTTGATGTTTTCACCGAACTTACACCCGACAATATAGAAGAAATTCTTATAAAGGCCATTGACAAAACAGAAACACTTGCAGCCAGGTTCCGTCACTGTGCTGGAAGATCACTCATGATACTTAGAAGATACAAGGGAAACGAGAAAAGTGTTTCAAGGCAACAGATCAAGGGTAAAATACTTCTTAAATTTGTAAAAGATCTTGATGATAACTTTTCAATACTTCGTGAGGCAAGGCGGGAGGTTATTGAAGATTATATGGACGTCAATAACGCTAAAAAAGTACTTGGTATGATCGCTGACGGCCGTATGAATGTTAACAAAATAGACACCACAATACCGTCTCCATTTGCCTTTAATTTAATAGCACAGAGCTATTTAGATGTTTTGAAATATGAAGAACGTATAGAATTCATACGACGAATGCACCAAGCAATAATAAAAGAAATAGGTGATGAATTACCCGAAAAATAGATCTGTCAAATGGGCATATTTATATATAAGTGGTAACCAATTATTATCTTCGATTATTGTAATAATTATGAATATATAAATTAAATATATTATTAGAGGCATGATATTATGAAACTTTTTTTCCTCACTGTAAGTGGCTTTTAAATCATACTACTGCAATGCAGATAATGATTTAATGTGTAAATGAAAGCTAAATTGAGGATGTGATTACATTAAGAGTTATAAATTAATTACGGTATTTATATTGGGTTTAATTTTAGCATTACCCATTTCAAGTGCATCAAATGTTACAAATTCATGCAGTGCGATAAATGTAAAAATAACACCTACCACGGTCACTGCAACAGGATATAACAGTGCTAGTGGAGGTTATTATTGGACTACAGGAACATTTGAAAACTATGATCCATTTTCTCACGAATGGGGAGTATTAGAATGGAATCCTAAAGGGACTCCAGAAGGTGAATGGACTTCAAAAGTCTCTGATGCTGATTTCAGTATAGATGGGCAGTGTAAAAGTGGACATTCTAGTGTGCACTTAGTGCCAGTACAAAAAAGTTCAAGTCCAACAAATACAACACCCACAACCGAGAATCAAACCATTCCAAAAGAAAATTTAATAAATAAAATGGTAAATGAATCCTTCAGTGATTTAATGATATTTATGGGTTAAAAAAGATACACTGAATAAATAAAACTCATAAATTAATCTTTTTTAGAGTTGGATATGTCAAAAATATCTTTTTATTTTATTTACCCACATCTAAATAGTTCAATTAATTCTAGAAGCATTTGAAAAAATAATTTAGTATTTTTTTTACGATTAATTTAAAATAAGTAACTTCTATATCTTAATGTTTATGTGATGATAGGATGTACTCAAATTTCGAAAATAAACTAAAAAACAATAAAATAACTTAGATTAAATTATTCCAATACTTTAAATATTCATCCAAGTTATTTTAAATCCATGTGGTCCTTAAAAGAACCAATAGTGCACCAAATTCAAATACACTCATACTTAATACGGGAAATCCCATTCCAGGTCCATGAAAACCTGCTCTTACTAGTAGGAAGAACATGAACATGATGTTTTGTATTATTAATAGTGATGCGAATATAACGAGTCCCATTGTGAACTGGGATTTTAATTGTCTATAACTTGCCACATATGTAAATAGCAATATTAAGAGTAGTCCAATATTAGCGGCACATACAATAGCAGCTATTGTGGCCAGTATGGGGTCGCCTAAAAACCTGTCAAAATTATCGGGGTTATTTCCATTGAAAGTTCCATTTCCTGGAAATGTTTGATTGAACACTTGATCACCTTCTAATCTTC
>PLTK01000020.1 GCA_003164415.1 Methanobacterium sp.
AGCATCCTCAGCGGCTATTATGAGCCTATCAATATCGTAACCAGTGATGCGGACTGCATTACAATGTAGATCATTCTTGATAATCTGAAGTTCTCGATTTACAATCTCTGGATCAAATATTGGTCGCCAGTTACCACTCATCACACTTCCAACGTCATAAGTAACTCCTTTTCGTTTTATCATTTAGTTATCTTCCTCTTATTCTTAACCTGTCTTTAGCTAACAATATATTTTTTAACATTAAAATAAAGTTTTAGGCCATTCCAACTTTTGTGTATAAATGGGGTTCTTGATTTCTTTTTTCCGAGTAATTCTTTTTTTACAGAACCCTAGTCTCTAAGATCAGATTTAATATCAACTTTTTTTAGGGAGTTAAGGTTTATGGCCTTTTAATATGATTTCATCATCTCTAATTCCATTTTAAGATTACATTATTTTTAAGATATTTATCTCTCCAATTTTTAGGAATTACGATATGTCCTTGTTGGATTATATAGATAGCAGTCCCTTAGATAGGTCTGTTGTTTTATAGGTATTATTTAAAGGCATATTGTTATCATAGACCCATTACATTATTCATAGACCATAATTTTAGAATTAAACAACAATGTATCTCGTAAATTGTTTTTTGTAGTCTTTCGCTTAAAATATCAAAGTTTTTATTAGTATCTTACAACACTATTTTGTTATTAACTGCTTAGTTGCCCGCTAGCTTGCTTACTCACTTTTATGCTCTTAAAGGCGAAAGGAAGCAAGATATGAAACCATTCGACCTTCTTCAAATGTCGGATCTACACAATTATTTATATTGTAAATAGCGATACGTATTGCTAAACTGGTTAATTATGCAAGCCTGCAAACGAGCGATCCTGTTATCAATTATAAATAATATACCTAACTTGATTGAATTTATATCACTTGGTTATGGGTATTCACTGATATATGGTAATTATAACAGTTTTATATTAGAATTATGCTTTAGCGATCTGTTGATACTTAATGCTATAGCTTAAGGATGTATTATATCCTTTTTATTTAATACTATCTTGTTTATCATAGTAGCTTAATTATTTGAGGCGATCTATAGTTTACTATCTTTTAAATTAGAGGTTAAATTTGTTTAAAGTGTATGTAAGTTCATACAGTTCTTGCTATTCCAATCAATCAAGCGTGCGATCAAGTCAAATAAGATTTTATTTAAAAAAAAGCTGTATAATTTAATATTTGATTGGTATTGTGAAGTAGAATGTTGATCCTTTTCCTACATCGGATTCTGCCCAGATTTCTCCACCAGGTTGATTTACTATTTTTTGTGCTATTGCAAGTCCAATACCCGTTCCTTCATACTCCTCATGTGTGTGAAGTCGTTGGAATATTGTAAATATCTTTTCCAAGTGTTTAGGTGACATTCCAATTCCATTATCTTTAATGCTAAAAAGATATTGGTTTTTTTCTTTGGTTGCGGATATATGAATTTTGGGAGTTTCGTTGCTTCTATATTTAATTGCATTTCCGATTATGTTCTGGAAAAGTTGAACCTTTAGCTCTTCATCCCCAACAATTCTAGGCAATGGATCATGGGTAATAATAGCATTATTTTCTTCTATTTGAACTTTCAAGTTCGTTAAAGCATGTTCCAATACATGTTCAAAATTTACGGGGATGGTTTCTCTTTTTTTGTTGGTAATTTTAGAGTATTGTAAAAGATCATTCGTCATAGCATCTAAGCGCTTAGCCCCATCTACTGCAAATCCTATGAATTCATGGGCATTTTTGTCCAATTGATCATTGTATCGTTTTTCTAACAATTGTAAAAAACTTGTTATCATACGTAAAGGCTCACGCAGGTCATGAGATGTTATATAAGCAAATTGTTCAAGTTCTTTATTGGATTGTTCTAAATCTTTTGTCCTTTCTTTAACTTTTTCTTCTAAGGTTTTATTTAAATTATTTAAATCATCTTGTGTGTGTCTTTGCTCTGTAACATCCATATCCATCTCAAGGATTAAGGGACTACCATCTATATCAGTAAAAGGAAAATCATATGCTTCAATAATGCTACCATCTGTACCATTGACACTCCATTGATGTGGTTTTCCTGTTTCTAACACTTTATAAGATTCACAAAATTCACAAGGTTCTGAAAAACCAAAACAGTAGTCATAGCAATGACGACCATTCGACTCACCAAATTTCTCCCGAAAACTACGATTAGCAAATGCAACATGATAATCTGGTGTAAGCAAACAAATCATTATAGGTAATGTTTCTAAAACATCAAATAAACGATTTCTTTCATCTGCAATGGCTTTAGAAATCTTGAGGTTTGATTCATTTTCTTTGAGTTTTTCTTCAATAGATTTGATCTGCGTAATATTACGAACCAATGTTTCAGTTCCTAGAATTTGACCTTCTTTATCAAAATGATATTGGACATTTTGTGAAGCATAAAAGCAAGTTCCATCTCTTCGTAAAGCTTGAATCTCATTATTTTCTATTTTATCATCTAACATTAATTTTTGGAGTACATATTTTCTATCTTCTGGATTTTTATAGTAAGATAAATCAGATATACCTATCATATCCTCAGGTGAATCATATCCATACATCCGAGCAGCTGATGGACTTGCAAAAATAATATTCCCGTCATTGTCTGCCCTCATATAAGCATCTTGAATATTTTCAACAATACTCCTAAACCTCTCTTCACTCTCCTCAAGTGCTATATTGATTTTTAACAACTCTTGTCCATGATGCGTAAGTTCTTCATTTGTTACATGCAATTCTTCGGTAGTAGATTGTAATTCTTCATTTGAAGTTTGAAGTTCCTCGGTTAATTGTTGTTCATTCTCCAAAAGTTGCTGTCTGTGTTCATCAGTTTGGAATTTCATCAATGCTATGCTTAAATATCCTGTGA
>PLTK01000240.1 GCA_003164415.1 Methanobacterium sp.
GAACATGGTACGATCATATATGGGCTCAGTTATATGTTAATGGTAAATGGTATAATGCAGACGGAATCAGTTATAATAACTCACTCGGAGTCATAACAAACTGGAATACCTCTACATACAAATTAGAAGGCATATACAGTACATTACCCTTTTAAAACAAAATAATTTCTTAAATATTTTTTTCTTTTTTTTTATGAACTATGAACTGATTTTTTAACATAACTTAAAAAAAATTAGGTTAATATCTGAATTACTTAATTGGAATTATTCAATTTAATTAATAAATTGGTATTAGAGCTGTTTCATGTTGATATATTCTGTAGATATATAGATTATTTAATTAAGTGACTATCCACTTCGGTTGTAAGGGGCCTAAATTCATTTCTGAATTTATCAAGTAAATTTTCTGATTCTTTCAATTTCTCCTGAGCAATTATAGATTTATCTTCCCTTGACCGGGTTATAAAGTCATAATTAGCTGATGCTACATCTTGTAAAATAATTAATGTGCGTAAAATCTTTAAATGTAGGGAATTACAATTTGATGGAGGATTGATATTTTCATAATCAAAAAATGTGGATGATATTCCATCGATTATTAGTCTGGTCTGTGTATAAGCATCATCATTATCAATTGAACCATCCTTTTCTTGACCTATTAATCCCCTAATTAGAAGTGCATGATTACCAGTTTCATCCAATGTTTTACTGCTCCTTTTTAAAAATTGTTTTCTAGTCATACCGAACATTAAAACATACCCTCTCTCATTTTATCAAATTTTATTGGTGTTCCTACTCAAATTTTTTTTTATATTATATTATCTCAGTTACCTAAAATTTATATTTTATTAACTTATTTAAAAATACATTAATAGGATTAAAATCGATATATGGCCCTATAAAATTTATAAGTCATATACATCTAGTAAATATATTATTTTACTAGATATTGTTTATAAGGATCTTCTTAAATAAAAATAAAACATCAATTCAAAAAAAGTTAATAAATGTAATGACTATTTATATCTAATGTAAATTGGGTTTTACTAAAAACCTATCGTTAACAAGATGTACTCTAAACTTGTTCTAGGAAAATCTTAAATGACATATCTAAAAAAAAAGAAATTTAATTTTTGCATTTCCAGATATAATAATATTCAGGATGTGTGGACATTCTAAGATATTTTTAGATGTTATATAATAAATATAGAATCTAAATTAATAGTTTAAAATATTTTTAGTATAAAAATGGGTGCTTTAAATGAAATTTCAAAAGGGAAGTATTTTCAAACCAGATAAAGAGTATTATAAAATAGCAGGAATACTATTGGTGATTGGGGGTATAATGTATGTTATAGCTATAAACATTGGAGAATCGCTATTTCCAAGTTATAGTATTGCAGCCAATAGTTTGAGTGATATTGGTGGTATGTTGCCATTGATACAGCCAACTGCAACTATATTTAATGCAGTTAATATTATCTTGGGAATATTAATCATTTCATCAGCTTATTTAATCATTAAAAGTGGAGGTTGCCGCCTTTTCTCATCTTGCCTTGCTATTTTCGGCTTTTGTATCGCTGCGTTAGGAGTGTTTCCAGAATATACTCATTCAATTCATGTGATCTTTGCACTCATAGCATTTTTCTCTGGCGGTTTTGCTCTCATATTCAGTTACAGGTTGGGTATTAATATTCCTATGACCATAATAGGTATAATTTTAGGTTTGATAGTCATTATAACCATAATAACACCATTTATATTTGGTATTGGACCCAACAATCCACTGGATGTATTAGGAAAGGGTGGTACAGAAAGGTTAATAATATATCCTATAATTTTGTATCTCATAGCTTTGGGAGGTTATCTTAGCGCAAGAGGCAAAGATTGGGTTAGAATTAGGTTTACCGATGGATATTGGTAAAATAAAAAAATTATAACTCTTTTTTCTTTTTTTTAGAAAAAGTTTGATTTTAAATTATTTATCTCTCATGAAATTTGTTCTTAACTAATTTTAACTTTAATATGATAATTTCCAAGTGATATTTTTTCACATGGTTTATAGATAATTATATATTCATGTGATGATACTTATAAAATATTAAATTAATTTGTATAAAATATAGATAATGTTCATTTTATCTTCTAATCTATGATAGGTGTTTGATTTGAACCAAAAAAAAGTATTAAAGATATTTTTAGTATTAGCAATTTCATTTACAGTTATGTGCAGTTATATGCCCTATTCAGATGCCCATATATTGATAATAGGTGATTCACTAGGTGACATTCCAACCGCTGATTCTGAAGCAATCAGCATCGGAAATTTGCTTAAATCTAATGGATATCCGGTGGTAGAACTTATAGGGTCAAATGCTACCACTAAAAAAATATTAGAAGGTATGTATGGCGCAGATGCCATCATATATGCTGGACACGGCGGTTATGAAACAGGTAATTATAATATGGACGGTGGTGTAGCAAATCCACCATATGCATTAGTTGGTTCAAATGATTTCATATGGGGTGTTGGAAACAAGATGGATGAAGGATGGAGCGGTGAACTTTTTACTGCACCGGTAAAACAGAATATTCCTGTAATAATTCTTCAAGCATGTTTTTCAACAGGATGGGTAGAAAATAATCAAGTTTCCAATCCAATACCAACTATATACAATTTTGCCAGAATGTTTACTGGAGCCGGTGCAAATTATTATGCTACAGCATATAATGGGGCAGGATTAGATATGATTAAAGAGTTTTTAGATGGAGCTAAAAATTTTGGTACCATCAATGCAGGAAGTCCCTACGGAACAATTTATCAATCAAGCACCTACAATAATGTAACTATCTGGCGTAATCCTAATGGTTACTCTGCTTTTGTAGGTAATTGGTTAGGAACATTCCCAACAGCTTCCCAATGCACACCTTATAACAGTAGTGCAGCAGAAGCATGGTACGATAGTGACAGATCCACAAATCCTTACCAATCTGATTTAACAGTTAGCGAAATAACCGCACCTGCAAATGGATTGAGTGGTGGCATCATTACCGTTTCTAATACTATAAGTAACATTGTTAATGTATCGTCAAGCAGTTT
>PLTK01000185.1 GCA_003164415.1 Methanobacterium sp.
AAAGACATATAATGCAATATATCGAGAAAAACAAAAATCAGCTTAAATGGTTATAATATATCGGCAAAATATATTATAATTTAAATATCCTTTATCCTTGCATATGCGGTATATGTCGCACCTTTAAATAGTTTATATTTACCAGTCTCCCAAAATGATATTTCATTATACTTTATTGTTCTTCCCTGAGCGCAATACAATGTCAATGCATATCCATGTTCTATTTGACTATTTCTAAATTCGTCTGTTGACAATGTTACATCTATGTGTCCATTATTTACGACTATTTGATTATTATCGTATGATATAATATCTAATAGCATATTGTTGGTAATCTCTTTTGATCTCAATTTATTTTTAACATCTTTACATAAAAGTCTACCACCGACTTTAACTAACATGCCACAAAATTTATCTGTCCAGTCTTTAGTACATATTTTATTTATATGTCTTCGTGTTTCGTTAGTATAACATATGTTATATTCGCTAATTATATCATGTCTAGATAATTCATATTGAGTCGGTTGATATAGATCGTTAATCATTTGCTCATACTCTTCATCTGTGTATTTATTTCGACGATTTTCATTTAGTTCAAACATATAGTCGAACATTTTTCTAATGTTAATATTCTCTAAAGGTATTAGCTTACATCCATCAATTCTTACTGGCGGTAATTGATGTCTATCACCGAGTAGAATCATATTCCATTTATGACTTGCAACTTTCCAGAAGTATTCAAAGTCTTCGAATTGAGTTAGACCACCTTCATCCATGATAACTGTATCAAATGGTATATTAATTGGAAATTGATTCATTAGAGATGCAACTGTAAAGCATGTGTGTCCTGCAAGTCTATATTGATTTAAAGGCTGATGTTGTGAGCAAATTATGACAAAGGACTTATTATGCTTTTTCAATCTCGGTATAACTTCATTGAGTATGAAATGAGATTTACCANNTGGAATTTGATATTCTGGATTATATAGATCATCATAATCTATTTTACTGATAATATTCTCTCTATGTTTATACGATTCATATTTCCATTTTCCTGGAACATTCGAAACTAGATCGTCACATGCTTTTCCAGTATAAGCAATTGAATCTGTTTTAACTGATACTAGTTTATGAATCAAACCAGAGTTTGTTAGGTGTTCGATCCTATCCAGGACTGCAACAATATTCCTATCAATAACATATTGGCTTAATGGTAACATGTTTTTGGAATATTTCTTATTGAATGTATCGATTTCATAGCTTAAGTATAGATCATCAGCTAAAGTGATATACTTTGTTAATCCACACTCGTTTTTACTAGTAAATAATCTATCACATCTCATTTTTTCAGTTGCTTTAAGTGAATATGAATTTTGGATATAACCAATGAATTCATTGCATACTGATTTTGTTAATGGTGTTTTAGGATTAGTCTTTGATTCTTCATCTAACATCTTTTGAATCAATTCCTTGAATGGATTTTCGATTAACGTAGGCTTTAATACTTTAGTTATGATAATCTGTTCTTTGAATTTATTGACTAAGTATCCTGAATAGTAATTTCCTACTGACATAAAGTCACTGACTGTTGCATTTCCGATGGCAGATACAAAGTAAAAATATTCATCAACAATATTAATTGCTGCATCATAATCTTCTGGCATTGTCTTTGAATTGATTACTGGAATATACGGCAATGTCATCAATTCAAATGTATGTGCTTTGTTCCTATCGCATACATGTACGTATTTGGGATTTATGTTATTTGAATAGTTTATGTTAATTGGTTTTGGTTTAGACATCGTTTGATTAACAGTACTAAATAGATTAAGTTTCTCTGCAATGGCTAAAAATGGAGTGTATTTTTTAAACCTATCTGTTAATTCAAATTGATCAAGAACACCAATTTTTTCATATAATGCATGTGTGTCTAATAGTTCACCAGTCATAAATAAAGTATCATTACTAACGAAACTATTTATTATTGGTGTACCATTTTTGACTTGAATTTTAATTGATTCCAAACTGGCTGTTTTAATATCTTCTATTGGATTAAAACTATCATCGATTTTTATAATTTGTTTAACTGGAATTGATTTATAATAATGCTTTTTTAATACGCTGTGTTCGCTAGATGTGATGTAGTATAAATGATCATTGGCGCATACAAATCTATTAAATGAACCTTTCTTATCGCCAGTATGTTTCCATTCTGTTTTCATCCACTGATCTGTTATGATAAAGTTTTTTGATGTTGTTTTCAATAAATTTTTTAGATCAGTTACTGTCCACACATCTTTATTTTTAATGAAATCAATCTGTTTGCTAAGTCTATATTTTTCGACATTCTCGATTAAATGATCTTTGACACAATGGTTCTGGATGATAGCATTGTTTGCTTGTATGTCATAAGGTAACTTAACAAATGATACATGTTTCAATGGCATATCATCGAATTGATTTGATTTTGTTGGTAACTTTTTCTTGTCTGATTCATATATATCTTTACCAGTATTGATAACAATTTCATATGACTCTGGTTGAATTGGTTCCAAGTAATCTTCGGCAATATCATTTACAATATCCTTAATTTCATTAAGTGTCTTATTCTCAACTGAAATAGAACCATCCTTTTTATGTTGTTTCTCACTAACGATAAAAAGTATCGTATAATAGACAACACCATTGTATCTAGTTCCTTTCTTTATTGATGATAGATTTTTGATCTGTTTTTCGATTATAGCTTTGGTCTTTGGTTTATTTTTGATCTTCAGAAGTTCCTGTTTGAGTTCATCGATTTTCACATGTTTGACTTTTGGAGCAATTGTTTTCCAAATACCAAGCCAATATTTAGTATCACCTTTTGGAAACTTTTGTAGCTTCTTGGTATTAATTCCGGATAGCTTTATGTTATTCCATAGTTGATATCTTAGTAGTTGATCATCCTTTTTATCTAATTTAAATTTGTCGATATTATTTTTGATTGCCTGTTCGATTTTTGTTGGATTGGATTTCGGTATTGATTTAGTTTTTTTTCCAGTTTTGGGCGCTACTGGTTCTTCTTCATCATCAATATCCTCAATTGATGGTTGTTTGAGGTTAACCTTCTTACCGGTCTTGGGTTTCTTTCCGGTTTTAGTTTTCACTGGTTTCTTAGTAGCTGCTTTAGCATCCTTGAGTGCCTTTGTGGCCTTCTCAATTGCCTCTAGATTAAGCTTCTTAGCAGTAAATAATTTCCTGAGTTCAGTATCAAGTTGGGCTATAGTTTTTTTTGCCGACATTCCGTATTATATATACTAGTATTATATATTATTTTTTTAAATAATATATAAATAATTTAAAAATATTATATTATACTATAGTATATAATGTTAAGTATAGAAGAGTTTGGTCGCGGTAAATGCAGTTCATGTAATGAAACATGTGACTTCGAACAATTAATAAAAAGAGATGGAGCTAGGACAATTTTCTTTGGATCATGCGTTTCATGTAGGTATAAAAATAATATGTTAGAAAATAAGGTTTGTAAATGCTGTAAACAGATAAAACCTAAGACTGAGTTTTATAAATTTAGTAAATACTTTCTACCAAATTGTAAACAATGTCATAAGGACAATTATAGAAAAGCACATCCAAAGGGACAAAGAAAACCATACACCCCTAAACGAAATGCAGTTCTAAATAAATCAATGTTCAAAACTGAGTTTAAGAATCAACAGGAGTATAGACTACAATATAGTAGAATAAAAAATCAGATGAAACGCTTTGAAAAACAGAGTAAAAAAACAATCGATTCTAGAATAGCAGTTGTTTATAGTTTTGCCGCAAAGCGCGATTATTCAACGGATATTTTTAAATACATTTAAATATATAATAATAGTATATTTAGAATGGATGAATACTATGAAGAAATGAAACAAGAATTGCAAACTAAATATAAAGAGTATACTAGATTTGCAACAGATGATATTGATAGATATGCAGCAGCATATGCATTTTGGTTTAAAGAAAAAATGGCACATGAAACTACTTCAAAAGAAAATGATGAATTCAATAATGAAGAATTAAGACGTGTATCAACAAAAAAAGATTGGGCAAAATGGATATTTATAGCAAACGCACTACAAGAAACTGAAGATCTAATAATGAATAAATTTAACGAAGAAACTATAAAAAAGTTAGAATTCAGAATTGGAAAATTATTGGATATAGAAAATTAATTTCTGTTGCTAGTCTGTTAATAGCACCGTATTAACAATCCTGATGTTTTTTATTTGTTTATATATACGATCTATTAATTTAGGTCGTCTAAATAATCTCAATATAATATATAAAAGAATTGCCCGTGAATAAAGGAGTTGCCGATAAAAATAAAGCATACTATAAATGGGGTATGCATGGAACGAAATACTATTTCAATCCTAATAATGCTAAATCAGAACAAGAAGCTCGAGAAAAAGCTGCCAAACAAGGTAGAGCAATCGAGAGAAGTATAGCTTTAAGAAAAACTAAAAATCATCTTAGACCAACTATAGGAGGAATTTCAACTAAATATTTATTCGAAAATTAATATCTAAATCTAATTTGTTAGTGGTAACAGCACCTATCCATTAGCCCGTTTTTGTATAGTCATTTTGTATATATACGTTCAATTAATTTTGGACGTTTATATCTTTTAATCAGAATCATAGCCTGCTGCTGATATTTTACCAAACACAGATCTTGCGACAATCGGAATAACCTTCTCAAGACCCATTTTGCCATTAATACCAAGCTTTGCAACAGTATATCCATTTTCATTTGGATATTTGTCATAACATCTTAATACTCCATGATCAGCTTCTCTAATTAACCTTTTGCGTTCTGCATCTGGTTGCTGAAGAGCATGGTAATAATCTAAATCATGTTGTCTAGAACAATTATCAATGTCATTATACGGTTGATAATCTCTGACACTTTGTAAATCTATTCGAGTTCCTGGGCCGGTAAAATTGTGGCACCCGTAATGATATTCGCCAGGATACAGAGGCCTAGCTTTGCCATTGCAGTAGTTTCTTCGATAGTAGTTTGCTATTCTTGTAAACAGTGATTTCGCCAATGAACCGATAAAACCACCCTTTTTACCACTTGCCTTTTCTTTTGCCACTTTCAATGGATTTAGAGGATTATCTTCCGGCTTTCTAATAAGATTTTTATCATATTTTAACTGCCTTGGAACTAGAGGATATGGCGGTGGATTAATATTCTCAATATTAAAATATCTAATAGTCCAAAAATTAGTGATAAATTTAGATGCTTTGATTAAATCCTCAAGTATTTTAATTTTTTTCATCTTATCTTTAACATCAATACAATCTTTAAATATGCCAATAAACATTTCTAATTCTTCATGACCCAGTTCTAACACATTAGATAGATTTGTTTTCAACGAATCCAGTCTGTTATTTAATCTTGCAATTGGAACACCATTATTTCTTTCCAACATTAATTTCATTGCATCGAGTTCAGAACGAATCGAATATAGAATACCTATTGTTGACTTTAATACATTTGTATATTTGAATAACAAGTTTTCGACATTATTTCTATCAAAACTGATTTCTCGATATTTTTGTTCATTTAAATCATCTGGATTTTTATATAAGTATTTAAGTAGTGCAAATGAGCGCTTTGTTATCTTAAATGGTGAATAATGGAAATCGGAATAGTATAAATTTTCGATATCAGGAGGCAAAGTTTTAGCCACTTTACGGATTTCATCTAAATTTACATTTACGGGAGTATAATATCCTAATATTCTTCCTTCTCTCCTAGATAATATTTCATCAACTACTTCATTTGATATTGCGGAAAACTTACCATTTCTAGCAAGACCAATTGCTATATAATTAGTGATCTCCAAGAATTTATTATTTAGAATAACTAACATATCAATTTTAAGGGCAGTGTGATCCAATACCACTTTATTTAAAGGGAATTTCTGTCCATGCACTATTTTAAATCCTTTGGATATTTCGGCAACACTCCATCTCAAAACAAAATGAT
>PLTK01000010.1 GCA_003164415.1 Methanobacterium sp.
ACACCCACCTATTTTACAACCTCTAAAATTTATTATTAATTTGATAAATTTTGTAAAGTAAAACTATTAAAAAAAAGGATTTAATAATCAAAATAAATTCACTGCTGTTGCTTTGAAATATATATAAATCTCTTTTCCAATATTTAACTCTAGATCTGAAAATGATTTACGAGTCAAAACAAGTATTAATTGTTCCCCAATATCTACTGTTAATTTTATTATGGTTCCTAGATCGTATATTTCTCTAATATTCCCTTTGAAAACGTTTCTTGCACTTGTTGCAATATTTTCATTTGATAATGTAATATCTTCTGGCCTTATTGTTAAATGAACTTCTCCCGTTTTCTTTTGGGAAGATTCTACCTTTATATTGCCAGTATCTACAATTGTAAGGCCGTCTGTTCCCTTTTTTGCAAAACCTTTAATGATATTTTCAGTGCCTACAAAATCTGCTACGAATTCATCTTTTGGGTGTCTGAAAATTTCATCAGTTGTACCCACTTGGGAGATTGTACCTTTTTTCATTATTGCAATACGATTGGCAAGTTGCAAAGCTTCATCAAAATTATGTGTTACTTGAATGATGGTGACTTTAAATTTTTTGTGAATTCTCTTGAACTCTTGGATTAATTCTTCTCTAGTTTTCCTATCTAGAGCACTTAAAGGTTCGTCCATTAGTAGAACTTTAGGATGGATTATCAGGGCACGAGCTAATGCAGTTCTCTGTTGTTCTCCTCCACTTAATGTTCTTGGTAGACGATCAGATAAATTTGAAATACCAAAAAGATTCATTAATTCTTTAACTTCAATCTTTATTTGCGGTTTCTCTACTTTCCTTATGGTCAATCCAAAGGCAATATTTTCAAACACAGTTTTATGAGGGAATAACATATAGTTTTGATAGACAAAACCAACATCCCTTTTTTCTGGGGGAAGCCTAGTGATGTTTATATTATCCATATATATTTGTCCAGAATCTGGATTCCAAACTCCTGCAATTAACTCTAGAAGCATTGTTTTACCAGATCCACTCGGACCTAAAAAGACGAAATATTCATTATCATTAATTTCTAAGCTGATATTATCTATTTTAAACTCTTTCCAATCCTTAGAAAGATTTTCAATCTTTATCATAAGTCCTCCACCCTCTCATTACAACTCTGACCAATATAAAGATTGCCAAACATATTGATATAAGAATTACAGCTACCGGCGTTGCATTATCTAATCCGTAATTAGCAAATCTTTGATAAATTAATGTTGGTGCAACTAATGGATAATAAGCTAAAATTATTACAGCTCCAAATTCACTTACAGATCTGGCCCAACACATAACAGATCCCACAACAATGCTACGCAAGGCAAGAGGTAAACTTATGGAATAAAATGTTCTTAAAGTTCCTGCACCGAGAGTCCTAGCTACCTTTTCCATTCGAGGATCAATACTTTCAAATCCTTCTCTAGTAGAATTAACAACAAATGACGAACTTACAAAAAGCATCGCTATTACAATTCCAGGAATTGCATCTGTAAATATTAAACCTAATTTGCTTAAAGGCGCACCAATGATGCCGTTAGAGGTAAAAACTAATAAAAGTGCAATACCAACTACAGTATGCGGAATTACTATTGGTACATCAATAATTGATTCGATGAAACCCTTTCCTTTGAAATCATGTCTTGCGAGGATATATGCTAGTGGTACACCGAATAAGACGGCTATTATTGTTGCAAATAGAGCCGAGTAAACACTAACAAATATTGATTCCACTACTTGGCTATCCTGCAAATTTGCTATGATATCACCGACAGTAGAAGAAGTTATAAGATTAATTATAGGAATAAAAATGAAGAGAACCAAAAAAGATCCCATAATCGCGAAAAAGATAGTAGTATAATCAAGTTTTCTCATTTTAAACTTCCAACTTATAATTAATAATTTTATTGTAAACTAATCTCTTTTTTACTTCCATATTATTATTTTGGTTGCCTGTGTTGATTTTATCTTTTAATGATTTATATTTCTTAAACAACTAACCACATAAAAAGTATCAGAATTTAGAACAATATTAACCTATATTATAAAAAAAAGGGGGAGAAATATTCTCCAATTAGGAATTTGTAACGTATTGCTGAAGCATGCTTGGTATATTAGTTGATTTGTTTGTAGCTATTGCTGGTATTATAGGTTCTTGGAAACTGGCATTTACAATCTGATTTCCTGTTGGGCTTATTAGAAGCTGTAAAAATTCAGTTGCAAGCTGTTTTTCGGGTGCGTTGTTTAGTACAGTAATACCGTATATTATAGGTGTTAATGTTAATGTAGAGCTACTGTTTGAACCACTGTCTTGTACTAATGAAATGTTGTTGTAGTATTGATCGTAGGAATAGTTTGAAATTTTCAATTCATCAGGAAGTGTTATGTAAGACACATTCTGCTGTGCTGCTAAACTTCTGTACGTTATAACATAATCAATTGACCCGGCTGTTAATAGGGGCATTAAAGTTGCTGCATCGGGTCTTATGGCAATATTTGCACTTGGATTCTCATTTTCTGGTACTTGGATTGTGTATCCGGTCCCATTAGCCTTTGAGGTTATAGCCGAATTATTTGCGACTAAACTGCTGAAAATTGTACTGTTATTGTAGTAACTATCTGCTAACTGCATCATCATGACTGCACGGTATCCTGCTGGATCAGAGTTTGGATCGCTGAAACCGAATTTTACGCCAGGTGTACTTAAGATTTGATACCAGTTAGTGCTGTTTATCTCAGTACTGTTTTTGCTTTTGTTAGTGTAAGCGATTACCATCTCATTACGAGCATACTGTAAATTATAGCTGGTGTACTTAGGTATTAACTGATTATCGATGAGAGTATAATCTGCAGATACAACTATGTCTGGGGTCTTATTAAGACTAGTGACTTGTTTAATAGCAGCACTGCTTCCCATATATTGAATATCTACCTTTACGTTTGGATGTTCAGATTGGAACTTTGCAGCTGTGGCGTTCAATTGATTAGCAAGACTATCTGCTGCAACTATATTTATTGTGCCCCCAGTTTGAGAATTATTATATACATTATACCCATATACTCCTACTCCAATTATGATAATTATCGCTATAACAACAATAATTATTTTTTTATCCATTTTATCCCTCCTATCTGATAAAAATCAATATGCATATTTACTCACTTCGATGATAAATAATTTTGGTATGTTATAATATATTATCCAGATTTATAATCATTTGCACATCTATTAAGTAAATTAACCAATCAACACTGTTCATAATTTGATTCTTGAAACTAACCTCATTCAAGTTTGGATTAAATAGTGAACCTATAAAATGCATAATTTAAAATAGGATGATTATGACCTAATTTTAGCTATTATAAATAAAATTAGAGATTATAATGTAAACTAACAGGATATTAAATTAATAATGAAAAGAGATATCTATCTTCCACAAAAGAAGAAAAAAAAATTATTATATGGTATATAATGGACAGAATAGAAATAACTAGGTATTAATAGATTATTAATAATTATATTTTAACCATAGCAATTGCAGCTGCTTTAAATCCTATATAAATATCTTTACCTAGGGTTAGTTCAAGCTGTTCACGTGAATATTCGGTTATATCTGCAAAAAGCGTAATATCACCTATTTTTACATTTAAACGTACAAGATGATCTTTAAGTTCCATTCCAATGATTTTTCCGCTGAAAATATTTCTGACACTCGATGTTTGGGGTTCTAACATTACAAATATGTCTTCTGGACTTATTAAAACTAAAACACGGTCACCAATTGCGAAATCGCCTCTAAGTGGAAGGACAACATTTTCATTATTTAATTTTATATTTGCTATCCTATTTTTTTCGTCTATATCTAGAATGTTGGTTTCAATTTCATTTACATCCTCATGCATATTTAAAATACTTTCAACTTTTCTATATTCTTTTAGAATGGACTTTCCATTGGTGGTTAGCTTACTCTCACCGCCTCCACCCTTTCCGCCTCTTTGGGTTGATACTATGCTCCTATTACTTTCTTTTTCAAGTTCCTCTATATACTTAAGAGCACTTCTATATGGGATATTCCCTTTTTTTGCGGCTTTAGTTATAGAACCACATTCATCTATATATCTCAACAACTTGAATTTTTTATTATTCAATAATATGATCTTATCATCAAATTTCAATCTGTATTGCGGCCCATCTTTTGTTCTATCCATTTTAGACCTCCTAAAAACATATTAGTGGCATGAAACTTTCATAATTAACATTAATTACTATTATCTATAACTATTTTTTATATTCAGATATACATTCCATCTTAACTAATTTAAGAGTTAATAGATAACTTAGAACTATTTCTATTATAACTTATTGTTTTTATCTCAAAATATAAGTTTCCACAAATTGGTATTTATAATGAATGTTAATCATTAGATTTTTTTTAATTTTGATAAGTATAGATACTTCTCAAAAATCTTGATACATTTAATAGGTTAAAGATTGTTAATTAAAAAGAGTATTTCTATAAGATAATTAAAAAAGAAATAAAGTTTGACTATTTTCCTATAGTCAAACCAGATAACCTGTTTTGCCAGGATTTGGAACGTATATTATCCAAGTTAATTTTTGTACGTTTAATTTGGATTCCCTTTTGTGGACAAACATTTGCGCAAGCACCGCAGAGGATACAGAACCTTTTATCAATCTCTGAATGTCCTTCTGTTATGCTCACAGCATTGCATGGGCATACATCTAGACAAGCATGACAAGAATCTCCTTTACAAACCATTTCTTCTTCAAATACAACTTCACCTTCAAATGGTTTAGTAACCTTTGCTGCGTCAACAGGGCATATTTCCTCACACCAACCACAGTTTACACATGAATCTGGGTTCAGAAGGATATTCCCACTTGTTTTGAATTTTTCAGTATCAAGTTTCGTATCTTGGTAAGCACATGAACTACACACAGCTTTTATTGCATCTGTTGGACAGGCACGCTTACATACTAAACAGTAAACACATTTGTCTTCGTCTACTACTGTTTCGTAAGTTTCACGACCTGTTTTTTTAACTGTAATGGCATCTCCAGGGCATAATTCCTCACAGATCTTACAGTTGATACATTTATCTTGATCAACTTCTATCTCTCCAAGAACCAGATCTTCTCTTCTTGGTAAAGTTCTTGCAACCTTTATTGCATCTTGTGGACATGCAGTTTCACAAGCTTTACAATGTATGCATGCTTCTGTGTCAATTTCAGCATCTTTATCCCATTTTGGGTAAGTGTCCATTTCTTTGATGTTTTTATTGTCTATCTTAAATTCAAGTGCATCAACCGGACAAGCACTTGCACAAAGTCCACATAAACAACAACTATTTTTATTGATATTTATGTAATCCATATCTACAAGTCCACGTGCTATTGGAAGTATTGGACCATTTTTAATGGATTTTGTAGGACATATACTAGTACATATTCCACAACCAATACATTTCTCGTTATTGTGGGTTAGAGAACGAT
>PLTK01000012.1 GCA_003164415.1 Methanobacterium sp.
TTAATGGTGCTCCGGGTAATGGTGCATTTATAGTAAGAAACAGTTGGGGTTCGCAATGGGGGGACGGTGGCTATTTTTATGTTTCATATTACGATACATATCTAGCCAACAGTGATTATAACGTTGTGTTTATGGATGCAGAACCAACCAGTAATTACGATAATATATACCAGTACGATCCCTACGGCCCTGTAGGAAGCTTGGGTTATGATAGTGATGTGGGATGGTTTTCTAATGTTTTCAAATCTAGGGGAAACGAGAAGTTAGAAGCTTCAAGCTTCTATGTTTTCAGTCCAGATTCCACCTATCAAATTTATGTATATTTAAATCCTAAAGGTAACAATCCCTCAGATGGTGTGTTAGCAGATTTCCAAAGTGGAATCATTAGTACAGAAGGATACAAAACAATACAATTGGATAAAATTGTTCAGTTACTCAAGGGGCAAGAATTTAGTATTGTTGTTGAACTGACTTCACCTAACGATCTTTATCCAGTAACCATTGAATATCCTTTAGATGGTTACAGTAGTAAGGCAACTGCAAGTCCTGGAGAAAGTTATGTTAGCGAAGATGGTGTAAACTGGGAGGATTTAACTAGTATTCTTCCAAATGCAAATGTCTGTTTAAAAGCTTTCACCATTGGTAAAGCAGCTGATTTAGCCATTTCTCAGACAATAAAAACAATTCACAACGAAGTTCTATTGACTATAAATGTACGAAATAATGGTCTAGGTACAGCAATAAACACGATCGTTAACGATTTACTACCTCCAGAATTAACTTATCTTTCATATGTATGTAACTATGGAACATATAATCCTCAAACTGGAATTTGGAGTATAGGAAACCTACCAAATGGTGCTTTAGCAACACTGATAATTAGATCCATATTAAATAATGAATTTGGCTTCACAAACACTGCGATGGTAAGTTCATCCTCATATGACCCAAATTTAAATAATAACATTATGAGTCTTACTAAAAGTTATATAATTTTAAATACAGTAGATAAAAGTAATTATTATGGTAATAATTATATTCCTATGCAAAAAACAGGACTTCCACTAATTCCACTATTTATAGGGGTCATAATTTTAATGGGAGGGTTTATTATCGCAAGAAAAGATACCGAATATTTCAATTAACACTTGATTAGAACTAATTTTTTTTATCCTAAGGATCTTGTTCTAGATTTTTTACATGATATATCTTAATTTCATGAATTTTAGATATAAATAATGTGTTGATTGTTTATTAATCAACGAAACTAAATCGATACTAATCTATAAAAAACGTTTAAAAAAACGTATCAATAGATATCGAAATAGTTTAGATTTAACTTTTTAGAAGATCAGTTGATCTTGAAGTTATTAATGTTATATCAGCTCAGCATATGAAATAATGAATCAAGCAGTCTTTAAACATCACTTCAAATAACAAAGCAACGTTAAGATTGAATTTCTTTTCATATATTAACTACTGCATTAATTAGATCATAAAACTTGGATAAGGATATACTTAAAACTTCATAAATATGGCTGTATTGGGAAAATAAACTATTTATTTTAAAATATTAGTATTCTAAAAAAAATTAAATTAAAAGAAAAAAATGAGTCAGATTAAAAAAAACAAACTGACTGTGTTTAAAATTTATGCAAATGTTGCGTTTATAGCTTTAAGTACCTGCAAAGCATGTTCGTACAATACTTGAGCATAATTAACTTGATTTAAGTATTGTTCAAAGATTAATGTTGGTATTCCTTTTTTAGCTAACGGTAAAGTCACATATGGAGGACTTGTTGCATCTGTGATGTAATAATATCCTAAAGTTCCATTAGTATATGAAGAACTTCTTAGTTTATTGGCCATATTTAAAGAAGAAGTACCATTACTAGGTGCCATAACAAATTCTTTTTGTATAACATTTCCAACAGTATAGAATCCTCTGTTTCCATGCACATCTAAAACTAATTTGTATGAAGTGTTTATATTAGGTACTACATATTTATATGCTAAATTTTGTCCTTCTGTTCTTCCTGTAGTGTAATCTTGTCCATTATAAACTATTACATCGTAAACATATATCTGTACATTATTTAAACTGGAAGATAGTTGTCCAATAGCATTTAACATAGCTATATGNNTGTACTTCTTGCGGATCTACACCTACTATTATTGCAACTTTATTTTTACCGGTTCCAAATGGTCCTAATTTTAAAACTTCACCATATTGGTTACTACCAAGTACTGTGTAGTTTTTAGCCTTTGCTATTTGTGCCATAGTACCATTAATAGTTCCAGATGGTCCAAGTGTTTGTGCATACCATGATTGTACAGATTCGGTTGCTGGTAATTTATTGTTATGCTTGTAATAGATCATGATGTTGCTGAACATACAAATTAAAGAACTATATTGCATGGTTCCAATCGAAGTTGTCACATAATTGGGTAATCTATTATTCGTATTGATGTATGAGTTTATTCTACTTGCAATATTAAGATACTGGGACTCAGTAAAAGTTCCAGTTGTAATGGTTTCACTAGGACTTGATGCTGGTGAAATAAGTTTAATAGCAAGCGAACTCTTGTTATTGTTAGCCACATTTGTTGTAGCTTGAGTCATTAAATATAAAAATTGTGCATTACTAACGGTCTTATTACCTACAGTTACATTTTTAGGCAAAGCACAATTAGTATCCACATAGGATTTAACCACTCCTGCAGATTGACTAACTTGGGTAACATTATAGCCATTTGTAGCAGTTGAATTAGTTGTTGCAGCTGCTGCCCCTATACTCAAAAGCATAAGCAAGCCTATAAATACGGGAAATATCTTTTTAATAATCATCTGTCTACCACCTCAAAAAGGAAATTAATTGTGTTATAACATGCTTCTACAACTATCCAGGGACTGTTGTATGTGCACCACCGGGAGTATAAATTTGTCCAGTTAACCCCCCATTATTACTTCCACTATCAGATCCTGAACTTCCACTGTCAGATCCTGAACTTGAACTTCCAGTTGTAGTGGTTGATTTTTTAGTTGCACTACTGGTAGCAGTATTCTGATTGCTAGAGCTTGGGGTATTTGTTGTTGCTGTTGTTGCATTTGTTGTTGGTGCTGTAGTTAAATTAGACGCTGATGCAGCGTTAGAGGAATTGGCACTTGCATTTATTGTACTGTTGTTGTAGGCTGTTGTGTTATTGTTGTTACTTACACATCCGGAAATAAGAACTCCCCCTAAAACTACGCCCAAAACAATTATCGACATTAGGATTTTTTGATTCATTCAATCTCCTTCCTTCCAAATTTTTTTTCTATTTTTCAATTCTTTTTAGTTTGTTCTTCATCTCTAATTTCCCAATTTTATTAACTAAAGTAAAACTTAATTATTGTTAATAATAGTTCAAATTGGGATTACTTATATAAAAATAGGTTTACATCCTATTTGTTATATAGATATCGGCTCTTTAAAAAACAGAATTAAGAGAATTTCTATAAACCTTA
>PLTK01000023.1 GCA_003164415.1 Methanobacterium sp.
TACCATTGGCACGTTGTTCCCTATTGGGGCAAGTATTTTTACTTAAGTCAATAGGTTGATCTGATTCCTTTTCATCTATTGGCATCTTTTTTGTGTCTCCTTCTTATTTTTTTTATACATAGTATAAACAATACTCACAAATAAATAACGATCGTTATATCAAGTGTTATGTTGATTTCAAATATATACTTAACGATCGTTATATAATTTACAAAAAATAAAATATAAAAATTAATCAAAAAATAACCATATAATACGGTGTAAGTGACTGCTTTAAATGAGAAAAAAATACGTTTAATTAAATTAAAAAATTTTCAGATGTATCCTACGAATANNAAGATTACTTAATAAATAAGAAAGTCCATGCCGAAGTTACTACTAAAATTAAAAAAAGTAATGATATAATATAAAATTTTAATTAATAAATTTAAATATTTTATTCCATTTCTAATTTAATCTTCAATTTTAACAATATTAACTATTATTTTTAAAAAAATTCAATTTGAAAAGAATTTAAGACCTAAAATTCCCGTAATTACTACCAAGATACAGATTACTCTGCCTATTTCTTTAGAATCTCCTAACAATAACATTCCTATAATCGCAGTACCAATAGCTCCAATACCAGTCCATATTGCATACCCTGTCCCAATGGTTATGGTTTTAAGAGCTAATGATAATAAATAAAGACTTAAAATCATGAATAGTACAGTTATTATACTGGGAATAACCTGCGAGAAGCCTTCTGAATATTTTAAGCTAACAGCCCATCCTACTTCCATTATCCCAGCTACAACTAAGTATATCCAAGGATTTATAGTCATTTTAAACCTCTATTTAATTTATTTTAATTTATTCAATTCCCTTCAAACGTAATGCATCGTGTAGAAGTGAATTTCCATCGCAGAGATAGCAGTGATTTTCTGTTCCCCATGGTACTTGATATTCATATACAATTTCCGCTGCTTCGAGAATTGTTTCCACATACCATTCTGCTGAAGGTGCTCTATGGCCCTCTAATCTTGAACCAGGATTTGGAGCCCATACAAATGGAATAACATTTGCACCAATAGAAGATAAAAACCTGATACCATCTAAAAATGTTTCTTTAGGTTCTAAACCCATGACCATTGCAATGTAAACATTTCCCTTACCGAATATTTCAACAGCCTTTGTAATTGATTCAATAAATTGGTCATGTGAAGTAATCGAAGATTTACCAGGGCATATTGCCTTATAATACCGTTCATCCCATACTTCCATACTGAAACCAAGCGATTGTATACCTGTATCATAATAACGTTGGATATTATCACCCTTAGCCGGTGCTGGAAGAATTATTCCCGGAACTTTTTTAAGTCCAGTATGTTCTTTTATTGATGTTAATATATTGGAAACAACTTCAACTTCTTTTCCACTAATATAACAACCGCCTGTGATATTTACATGGTTAACACTACCTTCAGACCAGGCTGCTGCTGCAACTTCACCAATTTCTTGGATATCCTTTTTTCGCATTACTGAATTGTATGTTTTTGAAGTGGATACAAGATTACAGAAGGCACATTGTTTGTTCTCTCCAAAATTAGAGCAATAATTTTGAAAACAAAAGAACAAACAATCTTCCCCACCAATCTGTCCTATTTTTATCATATCCGTGCCTTTAGATGTTTTTTTATTATAATATTGGGGCCTTTCCATCCATTTAACTTCACAAATTTCATCATTATTAAAATAAAGCTTTAATTTACTATCTTCTTTTTTGACGTTATACGGTGATTTTGTATTTAATCGATACTGTACAACAGTTCCATCTGGAAGATAAAAATCATCAGGAAGTTTTACATCGGTATGATTCTCAAAATCCCATCCAAAAAGACCATGATTCTGTTCTTTAAATGATACTCCCAATTCTTTTAAGCTCTCTTCATCTGATCGAATTCCTTCGGTAAGAAGCGCAGCTTTTAATAAGATATATTCCTCCATTTTAACTTCTCCTCCTTTAAATTTCTTGTTAGTAGATTGTATTTAAAAAAAAGTTAGAATGTTTAAATTCCAAAATACATTTTATTCTAATAAATTTTTATAATGGACCTGCAAAGGTTTTCATATAATCCTCTATCAATCTCAATCCCCCATGGTAACCAGCATAACTATCATCCAGTATTACCCTATCATAGGCTGGAAAAGCAACAGTTACTGAAAGAGCATCGAGTTCTGAAAGTGCTGTTGGTGATTCTAGTGAGCTTGCAAATAACAGTTGGAATGGTCTGTCCCTTAGATTTTCCCTTGAAACGTATGAATCTGGTTCAAATACTATCTCGGGCATAGTTGCAATTTGAAGTTCTTTAGTTAATGCATTTATAATGTCTTGCCGATATTCTTCGGGAGGATTATCAGATATTTCAATGATATCTGGCAGAAGTCCAAGTTCGTTAACTAAAAAATTTGTAATACCTATCGCAGAATTACTATCAGCAACCACGGCAAAGTAGGAATGCGTATAGACAATCAGAAGCATATCTCCCGAATATTCTATAAATCGGTAGGTTCTAAGTTCCTTTTCTTTTATGTATTGCTCAACAACTTTATCTGGAACTTCAAGTTTCTCGGCAACCTTTCTTAAGAACTTGCTCGTTTGTTTAGGACCTATAGGAACACTTGGAAAAGTAATGAAAGGGGTTCCAAATTTCTTTTCAAGTTTTTTAGCTGCTCTATGCCCATTCCATGTGGATAATACGAGATTATATTCTGCAGCTGGAAGTTCTTTCAGTTTTTCAAATCCCTCTGGTTCTGTAAAAATTATATTAACCTTAAGACCAATATTTTCTAGAAGTTTCTTTATTACGTAAAGTTCATTCTTCCAGAAAATGTGCTGATGAGGCACTATGCCTAATATATTGACCAAACCCTTTTCTTTTGGAAGAGGTGTTAAAATTTGGTCGATAACAGCTTCAAAGAATAATTCATAACCCTCATATGAATCTCCATTAAACCCAGGGGCATTAATATGTATGATGGGAGCTTCATTTTCAAATTCTCTAATTACTGCTTCAACATCATCCCCTATGAGTGCAGGTATACATCCTGATATCAATGCAAATGCATCTCCTTTCATGACTTCAATTGAGGATTTTATAAGTTTTCTAAGTTTTTCTTCTCCACCAAATATTACATGTTCCTCAACCAGTCCTGTGGTGGGTGTACTTGTACCTCCAAATGGTCCGCCTGCATTTTGTCCTCCAGCGTATAATTGTCCGAAAAGCTGTCCTAAGTCCACATCCAAGTCCCGAATGTAATAAAGGTACCAGTCCGTAAACTCCCAGTACAGTACCGTAGGCACCCCCTAGTGCACATGAATATTTTGGAGCTTCAACAGAGTCGTCCCCTAATGGATCACTGGATTCTATTCCCTTGATGTTATTATCCACATTTTCTTCGGTGGTCATTTTGAACTCTCCTTATCAAGATAATATAATGGGTCTGGTTGTTCGTACCACCATTCTTTGTAGGTATCGCTTGTTTTTTCTTTCATGTTTGTTTCAAATGATTTATTTTTTAATGATTGAAGCAAGAATTCTCCATAGGCAATTGCTCCTGCGTAACCTGCCTGTGTACTCGGTGGATCTGGATCGCCTCTGAGTGCGTGTAAACGTGTTACAGATTTTTCCCTTTTATATGCTCCTCCTTGGAATGGGCATGTTAGTGCTATATCAGGGTCACGTTTTCTTGTAATGTGTCCTTGTTCTGCTGCCTGGAATGTATTGACTAAAACCTCGAAATCCCCTGTTTCTTTCACCATTTTTTCCAGATCTTCAAGGATAATATTATCAAAATCCTGTGTAAGTGCTGCTGAAGATTTAAGTCCTAATTCCTCAAAAAATGGTATTTGTGAAAGAAGTCGTCCCTGACCAAGTGATCCTNNTATTTCAGATTGTTTTCCTGTATATTTGCCTATCTGTCTAAGCCATTCATCTGTATTTTTAATGCCTATTGGTGATGGGTACATGAAGTATGGCACTCCAAATTCCTGTTTTAATCCTTTTGATAGATAATCTGTGAAGGTTGGGCAGAGTGGTGCTGTTACAGCTGCTTCTCCTAATTGTTCAAACTGTTCAACAGTTGCA
>PLTK01000101.1 GCA_003164415.1 Methanobacterium sp.
TATAAGTTCAGAATATGTAAGGGAAAGATATAGTGAATTTTACGAAGATGAACCATTTGTAACAATACTTGAAACCGGAGAGGTACCTAGATTAAGTTCGGTGAGAGGTTCAAACCACTGCCATATAGGATGTTTTGATATAGACGATAATGGCAGATTAGTGATAGCATCAGCCATAGACAATTTGGTTAAAGGGGCATCTGGCCAAGCTGTTCATAATATGAACCTTATGTTTGGATTTAAAGAAACAGAATCCATTAACATGGTTGGTTTACATCCCTGAAATGCATACAAAGATTATACATTTCCTTTTTTATTATGAATAAAAAATACTTTATTTAGATATGATATAAAAAACGAATTAATAGTAAAAAATTGTTTTCTAATGATTTTTAGGATAAAATATATACTTCAAAAATCAGTACTATAATTTATGATTTAATTAGGAAATATTAGGATATTAAGATCTTAATTTTACTTAAAAATGTATAGTAATTATACCATCTGTTTTATGAAATATCCTTATAAGTTAGGGTGGATAAAATATTATCTGGATAACATATTTTTAATGTAAAATTCTGACAGAATTATTGTTGTAATCTTAAATGAGGTGTTCCCCATGAAAACTATTGTATTATATTACTCACGCACCAGGAAAACTGCTAAAGTTGCAAAAACATTAGCAGAAGAAATTGGGGCAGATTCTATCGAAATTATAGATCTTAAGGATAGACTGGGAGCAATAAAATATTTGACATCTGCAATTGATGCTTTAAGAGAAAATAAAACCAATATCAAACCAGATGAGATCGACCTTACGGGATATGATTTGGTTTATATTGGAACACCCACATGGGGAGGAAAACCTGCCCCAGCAATAGTTACCATGATAGATAAGTGTGATCTTAAAGATAAAAATGTGATACTCTTCTCAACCATGGGAAATAGCGGTGGCGAAAATGCTATTAATAGGATGAAAGAAAAGATTGAAGCAAGGGGTGGAAGAACAGTAAACTCTTTCACTATAAAAACCAGTAAAATTGAATTGGATAATCTCGGCACAGAAACTAAAGGGATCCTTGAAGAAATGGATCTAAAAAATAAGGGAATTTAAAAAAAAATTAATTTATAAGCATTATGGTGATTCAATGTCAATGATAGACAAAATTTTAGACTCTTACAAACCATTAATTATAATTCCTGTTATTATCACCCTCCTTGCGTTGGGTATAATACTATCAGGAGGTTTAAAAGAGGGAATAGACCTTAAAGGAGGATCCATAGCGGTCTTACAGCTAACTGAACCCGTTTCAAACGATCAGTTGGTGTCAATGGTATCAAACTCTACTGGTGTACCAGCAGATTTAATAACTTCAACTACAACCGGAAATAACCAGTCAACAATTCAAATTACGGGAAGTGCAGCAGATGTTGTAGAAGTAACGAATGCAATTAATAATGTAGCTACTTTGCAAAGTTATAATTCGGTAGGGCCACTTCTAAGTAAGCAATCGGTGACGCAGGTTTATTACGCTCTTGCATTTGCATTCCTGTTCATGTCGATAACTGTGTTTATAATCTTTAGACATATAGTGCCTTCAATAGCTGTTATACTTGCAGCATTATGTGATATAATAATAGCAATCGGAGGAATGTCACTATTTGGAATACCACTTTCACTTGCATCTGTTGGTGCACTTTTGATGTTGATAGGTTACAGTGTTGATACAGATATTCTTCTGACAACGCGTGTTTTAAAGAGACGGGAAGGAACAATAATAGAAAGAGCAAAAGATGCAATGGGAACTGGATTCACCATGGCAGCAGCAGCTATTGGATCGATGGTGGCACTTTATCTGGTTGTTTTATTCTTAATGCCAAATGCAGAAATACTTGATCAAATAGCAGCTGTTCTTATAATAGGATTAGTGGCTGATGTGCTTGCAACGTGGCTCATGAACCTTGGTATACTCAGATGGTACATGGAGGGTCACAGATGAACTTCAAAGAATTTATTAAGGATTACCGGGTTATTTTACTCATAGTTCTTCTTGTCGCAAGTATTGGGGCTATATCCACATTGGGAATCCAACAGGGTCTCGATCTTAAGGGAGGATCAGAAATTCAGCTTCAACTTGCCCAGCCAGTTGATACTGGAACCATGGATAAAGTTACTAATGTATTAGATAAGCGTTTGAACGCCTTCGGTGTTACTGATGTTCAAGTACGTGCGAGTGGAAATCAAAGTGTTATTGTAGAAATAGCAGGTGTTCAACCTCAGGACGTAGCCAAGGTAGTAGGAACGCCTGGTGTGTTCGTTGCAACTATAGATAACCAGACAGCACTAAATGGTACAGATATTACAACAGTTAAACCATATCAAGTTACAGGTAATACTTGGGAGGTTCCATTTACAGTAACTCTNNGATCTAGCTAACGGTGTTCCATCTACAGATGTACAAGTTAGTGGTACTGAAAATTCATCTGCACAGGCTCAAGCTCAGGCAAAAAATATTCAAGTAGTACTAGAATCTGGTGCTCTTCCTGTATCAGTTTCTATTGTGGGAATCAATTCAGTTTCAGCAGATCTTGGAAGTCAGTTTAAAACAGGGGCTCTTATAGCAGGATTCCTGGCACTTTTAGTTATAGCCATAATAATCTTCATTAGATACCGAACACCTGTACTTGTACTTCCAATTATGATTACCAGCATAGCCGAGCTAATACTTATTCTTGGTGTTGCATCTGTAACACGTTGGAATATTGATCTAGCAGCCATTGCAGGTATAATTGCAGCTATAGGAACCGGTGTAGATGATCAGATTATAATAACAGATGAAGTATTGAAAAAGGGCATACAAACAAAAAGAACTATAACAGCTCTTAAATTTAAAATTAACAATGCCTTCTTCATCATATTTGCATCTGCAGCAACATTAATAGCTGCAATGTTACCACTGGCATATGTTGGATTTTCAAGAGGTGCAACAGGAATAGGTTTACTGTCAGGTTTCGCCTTCACAACAGTTGTTGGTGTGTTAATCGGAATATTTATTACCAGACCAGTATACGCAAAATTCATTGTATTATTACTTGGAAAGGATAAAAAAGAAGATAAATCCGAAGAGGCGCCTGTTAGGGAAAAAAGACCCGGTAAACAACCTAAAAAGGGGAAGAAAGGAAAGGGTAAAAAAGGTAGAAAACAATAAACATAAAATGAAAACTCCTTTTTTATTATTTTTTTTCATTTTTTTTATCTGATAATTAAATTTTAAACCTTATTGTAGCTGTAAACTCTTAAACCATATTGAAATATATGTTAAACATTGTATACATCTATTTTATATGATACTGCCCCCAATTCATAATAAATATTGGATGTTGTTTAAATAAAAAAAATGTCATTATATACAGTATATGATGGATTAGATGTTCATTTAAGTTTAAAAATCTAGAAGGTATAAATTTGCGATTATCAAGAAAATATATTGGATTAATAATAATTGGGATTTTGATACTGATTTTTGTTGTCTACAACTTAACAAGTACTCCAAATGATTATAAGATCACATCCAATAACATGTCTACAAATAATTTTGTTGGATATGGTGTGAGTTTTAACTTTCCTTCTGATTGGAACTTAACTACAGATAATAATGGTTTTGATAGTTCACAGGGGATAATTATAACGGTTTCACCTAATGAAGAGAATGATGAAGCTCCACTATTCGAGGTTTTAATTATGCCTAACCAAGGTATGTCTGATCAAGATGCAATAAATGCTGCAATAAATACATCTACAAATCCAAGCAGCTGGCATCTAATCTCAAATAAAACAACTACAATTGATAATAATACTGCATATGTAAACACATTCACAGTTGACGATCCAGCAGATTTCACGGAAAATATGACCTTAGAACAGATGAACATTGTTAAAAAAGGAAATACATACACTTTAATGATCCAGACCCCTGTAAACGACTTTAACAATAACCAAGCAAACTTCAACACCATGATAAACAGCATCAAAATAGAATAACAACTTTTTGACCATTAAATTCATAAATAGAATACCTATATTTTTTTTTAATATCTTAATGTTTTAGGATTGCTAATTATAACCTTTTTTTATTCAATTTAGAATAAAAAAACTTGAAAATGAGTCAAAAATTTATAAAAAAAATTATTTGTATCTAACAATTTAAGAATATAATCATTCTACGAGTTATAAAATCAAATCAAGTCAACTAGGGTATTTTAATCATAGTTAGGTAAGTGTTTATATTTAATAAGATGAATATCACTAATTGATTATCTTACCATTTATGGAAATATAAAAAATTAAACTGAAAGGGAATCTTATGAAAACACCTAGGGAACTGAAGGTTAAACCAATTAGAAATGGGACAGTAATAGATCATATAACAGCTAATAAAGCATTACATGTTCTTAAAATATTAGGATTGCCAAGTAAAGAAGCAGCAGTAACAATAGCAATGAATGTGAAATCTGCAGATATGGGTTCCAAGGATATTGTAAAAATAGAAGGAAGAGAACTTCAATCAAGAGAAGTGGATAAAATAGCCCTGATTGCACCAAACGCAACTATAAATATTGTTCGTGAATATGAAATAGTTGGAAAGGGTAAGGTCAAATTGTTAAATAATATAAAAGGTCTTCTTATCTGTCCCAATCCTAATTGTATAACCAATTCAAACGAACCTGTTATATCAAAATTCCATGTTATTGATACAGAACCACTAATGCTTAGATGTTACTACTGCGAACGCATTATGAACAACAAGGACATGGAAACACAGTTCAAACAAAACTAATTCTATTTTTATTAAATATTTTTAAATTTAACATATGAGGCTGTCTCAGTAACTTTTTTTCTTAGATCTTTTTTCAAACTATGTTTATCTAAATTACAATAATATATATGCGGATGACGGAAAGAAAACTACGATATTTACGATCAGAATAATGATACAGTAGATGCAAGGTATAATTATTGGAACAATCCTACAAGCGATTATAACATATGGGGAGACCATGTAGATATTGATCTAATGGAGGATAATCCAATAATAATCACTCCAACAGAACCATTTATCAATATAATCAATAATTCAGACTTTATAAAAATAAAGGATTTTCTTAACAAGAACAAAACCTTCGGATACAATCAATAAATATGAACAAATAAAGAATTACCAGTTGATATTAAATAACTAATTTATTTGAAATAGAACATTAAACTGGTTGTATATTTCAAAATATAATTAATAATATATTGTATAGAAAATTTTGATACAAATTATATAAGAATTGGTTAAAAAAAATGTTTAGGAAAGTATTTAATATTAAAACAGATAAAAGAATAGAAATCATAGATATAACTCAGGAAATACAGTTAATAGTTGAACAAAGCCATTATAATAATGGAATTGTTAATATCTATAGTAAACATTCAACTTCAGGAATAGTTATAAATGAAAATGAAACAGGACTTATAAAAGACTTTAAAACAGCCTTAGAAAGTTTAATTCCTGTTGAAGGGAATTATAATCATAACTGTATTAACAACAATGCAGATTCCCATATTAGATCCTTTTTTATAGGTAGCAGTGAAACAGTTCCATTGTACAAGGGAAAATTAGACCTTGGAACATGGCAGAGTATATTCTTTGTTGAACTTGATGGACCTCGAAATAGGAAGGTAACTGTGACTGTTATGGGACATGAATAATCGAATTAAAAAAAAATATATTAATAACTTAATGTTTGTTTTTAGTCATTAAATTCCATTTCAAAGGCAATCACTGGATATTCGAGTTCAAAGTTGGTTATAACTTCAGGGTCAATTTCTCCAAAAAATCCCTTAACAGAACCTCTAATTTTGTCTCCATTGCCATTAATATCTTCATAGATTCCTTTAAATGCTGCACATCTACCCTTTATGAATGAAGGATGGTTTGATGGTTCAAGTTTCATTTTAAGTCCTAAATTAGATACAAATGAATCTGTGATAGATTTTATTTCCGTGAAGTTTGCATTTGAATGTGTTACTGTACAAGCAATTTTCTTCCGTATAACAGTACCTGTTTCAGTATTTGAGTCAATATATGCAACATCTCCAATTTCGAATATTTTCTGTGGAAGTTCTTCGTGCTTATTATCCTCTAAAAATTCCATTAAACCGTTTAAAAGATTTTTTCTAATCATAGTTCGATCCTGGGAGATTGGCTGGGCAACCATGACATGATCATCTTCATCTACTCGCATGTTAACATAGTGTTGTTTTTCACTTGTTAGCATAAGACTCATTACCTCATAAAATCCCATACCTATCATAATTTCCCTTACCCTATTTTCAAATGTCTTTGAAATATCAGGATAGGCAACTGTTGCAATCTCGGGAAGTTGGGCTTTTATCTTGCGGATACAGTATCCTATTGCTATGTTCTCTATAATATCCACTTCGTGTAGTATATCAATACGGTATGCAGGTATTAAAACAGCTATTTTATCATTGGATTCCTTCTCTGCACCTATCCTCACACGATGGAGCATATCAACAACATCATCGGCTGAAAGTTCAATACCCAATATTTTCCTTGCATTTACAAGGTTTACAAACATCTTTTTAGGAGTTAGATCCGGTGTTTCAACTGTTCTGTCGTTGTACACAACATCCATTGATTTGATACTGCCTCCAGTTTCAGCAAATGAACACGCTATGATATTAAGTGCAAAATTTACTGCCCGTTCATCCGTTCCAGTAACATCGATTAAAACATTAACAGTATTTTCAGTTAATTTTGTTAATTCACCATTTATTATAGGCGGCATTGACAGAACATTATCTTCAGAATCTGTTATTAATGGATATTTATCGAAGTTATCAAGAAGATGGGCATATTTCGTTCCTTTCTTGTGATCCTTTAAAATTTCTTGGAGGGTCATTTTATTAGATGTTTCTAGCGCAACGAAGGAATATTCATCTGGTTTTGCTGCCTTGTAGGTGAATGGTGGCTTTAAAACATCTAGGTTGTGTATTCCTATCGCTACTTTTTTCCTGTCACGACCTAAAACCCAGTGAAGATTTTCTTGAAATTCCATAAGTCCTTTTAATCCATTCTCATCTAGTGAAATACCTTCAATTATACAGCATACAGTGTATGGTCTTATTTCTCTGAGTTCTGGGTCTACTGTCATGCTAATTCCGGATTTAGAAACAGCATAATCTGGTAGTCCTTCTTCCATTTTGAGAAATCCTTTAACAGTCCTTGTAATTCCCTCTACACTGTAGTGATCTGGTCTGTTAGGGAAAAACTCTACTTTGACCTGTTCATCATCATAATTTTCTATATCACTTCCGATCATGGGAAGCATATCTATAAGTTGATCTTTGGTAATTTCTCTTCCTAAAACTTGGTTAAAATATTCATAGCTGAAGTTTATAACTGGCATAATATTCTCATCCTTGAACAGATATAATAAATATTTATTATTCCTATGTAAATCCTAATTTAAATTCTTATTATGTCTTTATATTCTAATTTCTTGCTTATTTATTTCATGGAAATTTTAAGTCGGAAGTCCTATTGCAAAGAGAATTATAAAGAAAATTGATTCTATTGTGAAATGTAAACATCTGTGACCTAATGGGTTAAGTTCTATCCCCGATATTTCATGGTAAAGATCTACTGCCATGTGTATCATGGCTGCAAGTAATCCAATTTCGAGTGAAAGGAATATAATAGATAACAATACAAAATGGAAACAAGCTTCCATGAATTCATGAACTATCCAGAGTCGGATATTTGAAGCTACACTTTCCTTTATAACTCCAGCAAGAAGTATATAAAAGTCTGCAAACAGTCCCCACATTATCCTACTGTGGACTTCATCACTAATTGCAAGAACAACTGCTATGTAAAACCATAATATTTCCAAGTTAAAAACCACTCTTTTGAATTCTTTTTATTATTATAATCATATTAATAAAATATTTTAGGTTTTGAAAACCGTATACTTTATAGATATTTGAATTATGGATATTTTGAAGTATATACATTTTCTAAGATTTATTTTTATCACAAAATTCTAAGAAAATCAACTATTAATGAGTATACAAAAACTCTAAATCAATATTGTAACTTCACTAATAAAAACCCTACTGAATTAATTGAAGAAGCAGAATTAGATGAAAATCAACACACCGTATGAAAAGTTGGAAAATATAAAAAAAACCGATCCTGATGTAATATTTTAAAGTTTTTTGAATGCAAATTATAGAAGTATTATATTAAAGAATGTTGGAACTAGTTTTTGGAGAATATTTTGAAAACAATATATAAAAGAATTTAATAACATTTATCATTGAAGTACAATTAATTCTTTTATAATCATTTATTGGTTATAACTATAAATTGTAAAATTGATTTGGTCTTTGAACTATTCATTGCACAGTTTTACAAATTTAAATGCTATTAGGATTGATCACGTAAACAATGACATGGCACTATTTTTTTTAAATTTGTTATTAGTTCCTAGTGCGCTATTAAATTCATCAATTATTGAGTTTTAGTTATCCCTTCAATCAACTCAATCCACAATTGAAATTTATTTTTCACCTATATTACGTCTGGTCAATATAAAACTTTTTTTCATATAAATGAGTCACATTATATATATTATATAATGTTCAAGATACATTTAAAGCACGTTTATTGCTAGATCTATCTTCTATCGGGATTATATTGAATAAAAAAATGAATCCAAAAAAAATGTTTATACCAAATGATTTATAATCAGAAAATATAATTAAAAATATCTTAATGTGAGCAGAGGGAGTATCCTCCAAAATTTCGAGCGGAACCAATCTCGGGCGAAATTGTTTATGAAGAATAAAATTCCCAATCCCTAACTGTAGCCCTGCCATATTAAATCGAAAGACCTTTATCAAGCCACTTGTTTATCTAAGTTAGAATAGCTGGATAATGTAATTATTAATCTACCTCTTAACATTGATTAAATGAAAAATAGAGAAATTATTTAAAAAAAATGTAAAGTTATTTAATCAATATTGACTTTATGTTTCTCTTCCATTAATTTAGGAAGTGTAACAGTCAAAATTGAGTCGTTAAATTTAGCTGCGGCACCTTTTATATTTATTTTGGCCGGTAAACTTATGGCTCGTTTTGTTTCTCCATAATTCCTTTCTTTTTTAATATAATTAGCTCCTTCCTCGTTTATTTCATCTTCGAATTTTGCTGTTATATTTACACTATCTTCAGATATATCTATATCAATATCATCCTTGTTAACACCTGGAAGATCTGTAATTATTATAAATGAGGTTTCAGTTTCCATAATGTCAGCTAGTGGTTTTTGGAAAGATGAAGTGTAATCAGATAAACTTTTTCCAAGTTCTTCTTGTTTATCTCTGATGGTGCTTACAATGTCACTCAACCTATTTTCTGTGCGTTTATTTTCTTCTTTAGCTTCTTCTTGGGTTTCATTGCTTTCAGTACCCATTATAATGGGAGTTTCTTTATCTACCATTTAATTTTACCTCCAAATATAAAAAATTTATCTGTTCTCAAATATTTAATCACAAATTTACTCTTGGGCTCAATCTGCCTTACATTTAATATATCCTACCATCATTTAATTTTACCCTAAAATTCCTATTTCCATCAAGTACTTCCCATTTGTTATGAATCATAGTATTGTTTTACAATTCTATTTTGAAGAATGATCATTATCTAAATTTTGATACCAACCCTTACCACTACCTCCTGTTAGTTTAGGGAGTATAAAACTTCTCGTTACAGTCTGTAACATCACTTTAATCATATAACGATGTTTAAGAAGATATTTTGGTCGTGTATAAAATTTTAGATAAGCTTTAGCCAGTTTCCTTTCAACCATTTTCTTGCTAAGACCAATCTCACTGTATTTCAATATTGGTTTGAGCACAGTATATTTATTCCATTCATCGTTGTCTATTAAATTTTTTTCAATTAGATCATTATAGATGGGAGTACCGGGAAATGGAGTTAAAATTGAGTACTGACAGTAGTCTGAATCAAGTTTTGTTGAAAAATCTATGGTTTTATTCATATCATCCTCGGTTTCACCGGGATATCCAAGTATGAATGAAGTTAAAACATCCAAATTAACATCTTTAGCTATACTAACAGCATCTTCAACATTTTTAAGGGTTATACCCTTTTTCATAAGGTCTAGTATACGTTGTGATCCCGATTCTACACCGTAGTAAATTGTTTTTAAGCCAGAACTTTTTAAATTCTCAAGCAGGGCCTTATCTACCCTATCAACTCTCGAAGATGCAACAAAACTAATATCTAAGTCTCTTGCTTTGATTTCATCTGCAATTTCACCCGCTCTTTTCTTATTGAGCATGAATGTGTCGTCCATAAAACCTATATCATTTATATGGTATGTGTCTATTAACTCTTCGATTTCATCCACAACATTTTTAGGACTTCGTGATCTAAACTTTTTGCCCATTATTAAGGATGATGAGCAGTAATTACAGTTGTATACGCAACCTCTGCTAGTTATTATCCCACCGGTTTGATCTTGGGTTGCATCGTAGTCACTAAACTGTACAAGATGTCTGGCTGGAAATGGAATTGAATCCAGATCATTTATGAGAGGTCTTTTTTCTGTTGTCTTTAACTTCCCACTAGTTGAATCTCTGTACACTATTCCATTGATGTCATTGAGATCCTGATTATTTTTGGTTATGTGATCAGCCAATTCAACAATGGTTTCTTCTCCTTCACCCATCACAACCACATCTAGATATTTAGAACCTTTTAAAGTTTCATATGGCATAAATGTAGTATGAGGACCTCCAATAACAGTTAAAACATCGGGTAAACTTTCTTTTATTTTTTCCAAATATTTTAATGCACTTTTAATTGTAGATGTACCTGCTGTTACACCAACCATTGGAGGATTTATTTTTTTTATTTGTTCAGCTACTCTTTCATAACCCTGCTGCAGTAGATCATCATCAATTATTTTAACTGAGTAGGATTCTGCCTCTAGTGATGATGCTAGGTACATAAGATTTAAGGGAGGTGTTATGAAACCAAGAGCATTTTTAACTGCATTCTCATCGTACGGATTTATTAGCACCACATCAACGGTTTTGTTCATTTTTTTAACCTTTTAAATTTCTAACAAAAAAACTACCCAACATTAGGATGATATAAACTGTATGAGATTATTTGTTTTTTTGTTTTAATATAAATTTGCTAAAAAAATTAATATTTAAACAAATTTACAAAATTTATAACACTAGAAGATGAAATTTAATTAATTGATTATTCTTATTAGTTGAATAAAAAACTAAATATCATCTAAAATACTAAGACTAATTAAGTTTAAAAGTTAAGTGTTAATGTAGTAAAACGCTACAACATGGTTAACAACATTCAATGGGATTGTAATTAACAAGTATATGAACTTTTATTGGATTTATATCCATAACACAGTAGAGTTTAATGGGTAATTATTTTACGAATAAATGAAATTTACCTAATTTTAGAATTATTTAAGAGGAGAATTTAGATGAGCAACGATAACATACCAGCAGATTATGATCACTTAAAAGAAAAGGATTGGCAGGATAAATGGGAAAAATACCAAGTATACAAGTTTATAGGTGATGGAACACGTCCAAGGTATATTATAGACACACCACCACCATATCCAACCGGGTCAATACATATAGGACATGTTTTAAACTGGACATTCATCGATATAATTGCCCGTTTTAAGCGTATGACCGGTTATGATGTCATGTTTCCACAAGGATGGGACTGTCATGGACTTCCAACAGAGGTAAAAGTAGAGGAAACACACAATATCCGAAAGAATGATGTATCACGTGATGAATTCCGTAAAATGTGTATAGACCTTACACACGACAATATTAATCAGATGAAAAGTCAGATGCAGTCACTTGGTTTTTCACAGGACTGGTCAAGGGAATTTGTTACCATGACCCCAGAGTACCGTGCTAAAACACAACTATCATTTTTAGAACTTTACAATAAAGGATTAATATACAGGGCGGTTCATCCAGTTAACTGGTGTCCACGTTGTGAAACAGCAATAGCCTTCGCAGAAGTGGATTATAATGATAATAAAACCCATCTGAATTACCTTGAATTTCCTGAAATAGAAGGCACTGGAAAAGTAATTATAGCAACCACCAGACCCGAATTATTGTCTGCATGTGTTGCAGTCGTTGTACATCCTGAAGATCAACGTTACAAACATCTTGAGGGAAAAAATGTTGAAGTACCGCTTTACAACAGACATGTAAAAATTATAACAGACACAGATGTTGATCCAGAATTTGGTACAGGCGCAGTTATGATATGTTCTTTTGGTGATAAAACAGATGTATCATGGGTTAATAGATATGATTTAGATATAATAGAAGCTATAGATGAAACAGGTAAGATGAAGGATGTTTCAGGCAAATATAAAGGACTTTCAATTCCAGAATGTAAAACAGCTATTATTGAAGACCTTAAGGTTGATGGATGTTTAATTAAACAAGAACCCGTAGATCAGAATGTAGGTCTCTGCTGGAGATGCAAGACTCCAATAGAAATATTGGTGAAAAAACAATGGTTTGTAGCAGTAAATAAACTTGAAACCCAAATACAGGAAACAACAGAAGAAATTGATTGGATTCCTGAGCATATGAAGATAAGACTTTTAAACTGGGCAGGTTCCATGGATTGGGACTGGTGTATATCTAGACAGAGATTGTTTGCAACACCAATACCAGTATGGTACTGTAACAGCTGTGGAAAGGTACAGCTTCCACAACCCGAAGATCTTCCTGTGGACCCTTCAATAGAAAACCCACCAAATATTTGTGAATGTGGATGCAGTGATTTTACAGGAGAATATGATGTTCTTGATACCTGGATGGACAGTTCAATAACCCCGATGGTCATTGCTGGCTGGCCATCACCAGAGTATAAAAATTATTATCCTGCAGATCTAAGACCTCAAGGACACGATATAATAAGGACATGGGCATTTTACACATTATTACGATGTAAAGCATTGACAGATAAAAAACCATTTGAAAGAATTGTTGTAAATGGTATGGTCTTTGGCGAAGACGGGCATAAAATGAGTAAATCACGTGGCAATGTAATTGCACCAGAGGCTGTTATCGATGAATATGGTTCAGATAGTATTAGACTATGGTCTGCTAACAGTGTCCCGGGATCAGATATTCCATTCGACTGGAAGGATGTCAAAAATGGATATAAGTTCCTTAGAAAATTCTGGAATGCATTCAGATTTATAAACATGCACATAGAAGAATATCAACAGGATGAATTTGTTGCATTTGAAAACCTAAATCCCATGGATAAATGGATACTTTCCAAACTAAACCATTTAGTTGTTGAAGTAACGGAAAACCTTGAAAAATACAACTTTGCAGATGCTAGAAATAGCATACAAGCATTTATATGGCATGATTTCTGTGACGAATATATAGAAGCTGTTAAATATAGACTTTACACCGATTCAGAGGATCTTCAGGCATCTAAAAACGCTGCACAGTACACATTAAAAACAGTTATCTCAACATCATTAAAACTGTTATCTCCTATAACCCCACATTTTACAGAGGAAGTGAATCATTACCTTGAAGATGGTGATGAAAGTATTCATAAACAGGCATGGCCGTTACCTGTCGAAAACCTTATGGACATAAAAGCCGAAAAGTTTGGAGAAATAGCCGTCAGTATTATAGGAGATATTAGAAGATTTAAATCTGCTACAGGAAGACCTTTAAACATTCCAATAACATCGGCAACCATCTATACTACAGAACCCGAATTACACCGTGTTTTAAAACTTTTAGAATCTGATATAACAGGCACTACAAGGATTAAAAATCTTAATATTGAAATGGGCAAACCCGATGTTAAGGAAAAGGTTGTCGAGTTAACACCGGTAATGTCCAAGATAGGGCCCGAATTTAAGAAAGATGCACCTGTTATTGTAAAATATTTACTTTCCAACGATCCTGATGAAATAGCTCAAACCCTTGAAAATGAAGGAAAAATTATCATAGAAGGCCATATGTTAACAGGGGATTATGTTACCGGCCGAAAAATAATTGTTGGAAGTTCCGGTGAAAAGGTCGAGATATTCCATTCTGAAGAATTAGATGTTGTACTGGAGATTGTGATCTAAATGGAACTTAGGGTTCAAGCATCTGACAGAATTGAGGGTACAGTTGATGCACCTCCTTCAAAAAGCTACACCCATCGAGCATTTATAATGGCTTTTCTTGCTGAAGGTGTTTCAAAAATAAAAAATCCCCTATATTCGGAAGATACACTAGCATCCCTAAATTCATGTCAAGCATTTGGATCCCATGTTAATCAACAAAATAGCTACAGCGAGATAACAGGAGTTAACGGCAAACCCAAAACACCAAAGAATGTTCTCGACCTTAAAAATTCAGGAACTACACTTAGAATCTTAACCAGTATATCATCACTAGCCGAAGGATATACAGTTTTAACAGGTGATAACTCACTTCGTACCCGTCCAATGCAGGATCTTATCGATGCTCTTTTACCATTAGGTGTAACAGCATTTTCAACGAGAAACAATGGAAAACCACCAATCGTTATAAAAGGTGGATTTAAAGGTGGAGAAACATCTATTAATGGGAATGTTAGTTCACAGTACATATCATCCGTACTAATGGCATCTCCCTACGCAGAAAACTGTGTTGATCTCAAAGTTAGGGGTGAATTTATTTCAAAGCCATATGTGGATATGACACTTGATCTCATGGAAAAATTCAATATCTTTGTGGATTATGACCGGACTGAGAATTCCTTCCATATAGAACCGCAAATATACAGATCAAAGGATTATACTGTTGAAGGGGATTATTCATCTGCATCATATTTAATTGCAGCAGCTGCTGCAATCGATTCAAATTTAACCATTAAAAATTTGGTACGCGACTCTAAACAGGGTGATAAATACATCTTGGAAATAGTTAAGGATATGGGTTGTAAAGTTAAAGTTAAAAATAATGAGGTTAACATAGATGGACAGGGAAGTCTAAACGGAATTGAAGTAAACCTACAAAACGCCCCTGACCTTCTTCCCACTGTTGCTGCACTAGGTGCAATGGCAGATGGAAAAACTAAGATCATTGGAGTGGAACACGCACGTTTCAAGGAAACAGACAGAATTCATACATGTGCTATCGAACTATCTAAACTGGGTGTTTCATTAAGTGAAAATAGAGATGGTCTCACAATAAATGGAGGAGTTCATGGAGGGGTCGTAAAATCACATATGGACCACAGACTAGCCATGGCATTTTATATTATAGGACTGAAAGTTGGTAACATAACAATAGAGGATGCCTCTGTATATAATGTTTCCTTCCCAGACTTTCCCAATATCATGAAGAAATTAACAACAGGAAATGGAACATGAGAAAAAAAGAGATAAAAATTGTGGTATTAGGATCCTATAACTCTGGAAAAACAACCACCCTCGAAAACATATGCCAAAAAAAAGCTAAAATAGAATATAACGGTACAACCATAGCTCTGGACTATGGAAATACCATGATCAATGGCGAAAAAATTCATATATTTGGTTCACCGGGTCAGGAACGATTTGAATTTATGAGGGAAATATTATCACAAGGACTCGACGGTGCAATAGTCGTGATCGACAGTTCAAAGGGAATAAGTAACGTTGATGAAACCATACTCAATAAATTAAATATTAAAGATGTTCCATACGTACTATTTGCAAACAAACAAGATATTAGCCCCAATATAGTAGAACATCATATTATAAAACCAGAAACACCCATAATACCCACAGTTGCAACCAATGGAGTGGGTGTTGAAGAGGGTTTGTTAACACTCATCCAAATGATTAAAAATAAAAATTAGAAATAAATACTTTTTTCATGGAAATATTAAAATAATATTTCCATATATAATATTATCCAAATTTATTTTTAGGATTTTTTTATAAATATCAACAAATCTCCACAATAAATGGACTCTAAGCATTCATTAAATTATTGATCCTATTTAAAACAAACTAAAATATAGTGTAAATCCCAAGCTGTTATCGTAACTAAATTTAAGTCCACTCATATTAGGTTAACAATATTGGACAAGACCCCGGGTTAATACAATAGATATGAATTGTTTATAAAAAATTCTAATCCAACATTTTTATCTAAGTTTAAATTATGTTGAATTTACTTTCAAATGGATTATAAATTCAAAGTGGAGGTCGAATAATGGAAGATATCAAAGAATTGAAGTTATTAGAAAAAATATTGTTACTCATTAAAGAGTATAATGATACTTATAAACCCGAAATATACGATTCAAAAGTCGATTTAAAAGCTGTAAAGCGAACTTGGATTAAAAATGAAGATCATGGAACCATGGAACTAAGACACTGGGAGATAGGATTAGAAGAAGTTCAAAATCAAATAAGGGAAGTAGAAAAAAATCAACATGATTTAAATGCTTAAAACTGATTCAACAATGTAGGATGAGGAGTCTATTTCTAATTATATACTAATCTTTCTAACCCCAATTGCCAATCAACACCATAATTTTAATGTAAAAAAATAAATGTAATTATGATCTGATCTAAAATTAGATTAAATAATTAATATAATAATATTTTATTTACACTTTAAAGATACAATGTATACNNTTAGAATCTTTGAAGACAGCGATCCATTCAGGGTTCTTATTAGAACAATATTATCACAGCGTACAAGGGATGAAAATACAGATGCTGCATCGGCATTACTTTTTTCAAAGTTTTCAACCCCCGAAGCCATTGCATTTGCACCGGTTGAGGAAGTTGAGTTACTGATTAAAAAATCCGGATTTTATCATGTCAAAGCACGAAGGGTTAAAGAAGTTTCCAGGATAATACACGAAGATTACGGTGATATAGTTCCCGATAATCTTAAAGAACTGTTAAGCCTTCCAGGCGTGGGAAGAAAAACTGCCAACTGTGTACTGGTCTACGGATTTCATGAAGATGCTATTCCTGTTGATGTTCATGTTCATAGAATATCAAATCGTATAGGACTTGTTAAAACCAAAAATCCCGATGAAACCGAGTTAGAACTTATGAATGTAGTTCCCAAGAAGTATTGGTTACCATTAAATGACCTTTTTGTACAGTTTGGTCAGACCATCTGCAGACCAATAGGACCGAAACATGAAATATGTCCAATTGCAGAGCAATGCGATTACTACCATGAAATACAAAAGGAATAAAACCTGAACCTAACGAAATATGGACTTTATTATTTATAAATTATCTCTCTTTTTTTTAAAGTATTAAATAGTAACTATATGAATAATAATATATTACTATTAAATCAATTTATAATCAATTAATATTAACCATATAATTTAGATGTATTTAATACTATAATATTAAAGAAGGAGAACTCTATGAATCCTTATGCATTTATATCCCTTTTATCATCCATAATAGTTTTATTACTTGGAAATTTCATTTATTATAAGAATCCTAATAATAGATTAAACAAATTAATTTCTATCATATGTCTTCTTGTTGCTTACCTAGCATTTGTAGAATACGGTATGAGACAATCCGAAACAATATCAGGAGCTTACTTCTGGTTAAAGGCATCCTCATTATGGCCGTTACTTATGCCGATTCTTCTAATTATAGTTTTAGAGGTTACAAAAAGAACTAATATCTTGAAAAATAAAATTTTCATAATTTTACTCTTTACACCGTCTTTAATCATATTTTTAACAAGTCTTTTTACAAACCAACTAAATAATGGATTAGTATTAGAATATTGGGGATGGAATGAAGTTTTATCAACAAATTTATTGTTACTATCACTGACAAGTATATGGATAATATCTTTAGGAGTTGCCACAATAGTGATTGGTTACACTTACTATAGAAAAACCATTGGAATGGAAAAAGTTCAAATATTGTATATATTAACGGGTTTAACAGTTGTTTTGATTTTAAGCATGATAACTGAATTAATTCTCCCCATCTTATCAGTTAACTTTCCTGAACTAACCTATACCTCAGCATCACTCGGACTTATTTTTATTTCCTATGGGGTTGCAAATTACAGATTACCCTCCCTTACACCTACTATCGCAACTAATGAAATAGTTGCAAATATAAGTAATTTTATGGTCATAACAGATTGTTTTAAACATATTAACTATGTTAATCCTGTGGGTCTAAAACTTCTAGGCTACAGTGAAAATGAAATTATTGGAAGTGATTTAGATGTAATAATCCCGTTTCATGAGAGAATAGAATCAAAAGAACCATATAAAGTGGATATAAAAGACTTTGAGACACAGTTAAAGTTAAAAAATGGATCATCTGTTCCCATCCTTTTGTCTAAATCGTTTATTTCAAAGAAATCAAATGTTATGGGAATTCTTTACGTGGGTACCGATATTAGTGAAAGAAAAGCTGTTGAAAATAAAAAGCGTGCTGTTAATCGACAAACTATTTGTCGTCAGAAGATATTGCTCGAACTTTATAAGGAAGATTTTTCTAATCTTGAAACAACCCTCAAACATCTGACTGTAACTGTTTCTAAAACACTTAACATTGACCGTGTTAGTTTATGGTTCTTTAATGAAGATCAAAGTATTTTAAACTGTTCTGACCTTTATAAATTGGGTGATAATGTTCATGAGAGAGGATTTAGCTGGGATACCAAAGATTATCCAATTTACATACACACCCTTGAAACGTGCCCAAACATAACAGCTGAAGATGCTTCAAAACATCCAGATATAAGGGAATTTAGGGAGGGTTATATTAAACAGAATGGTATTATTTCAATGTTAAATGTTCCAATATGGCTTCAAAAAGAAATGGTTGGTGTATTGTGTTTGGAACAAACAGAGCATAGTAAAACTTGGACCTTTGAAGAACAGGATTTTGTTGCTTCTGTCTCATACATATTATCTCTTACATTAGAAGCATCAAAGAGGGATGAAGCACAGAAACAGATCGTAAAATCCCTTGAAGAGAAAGATGTATTGCTCAGAGAAATCCATCATCGTGTTAAAAACAATATGCAGATAATCTCAAGCCTACTTAGTTTACAGTCCAGTAGCATTGAGAACCCTGAAATGAAGGATATTTTTAGCCAAAGTCAGAACAGGGTAAAATCAATGTCCATGATACATGAACAGCTCTATCAAACAGATGATCTTGCAAAAATTGATTTTAAAAGTTATGTTAATGGACTCATAAAAAGTCTTTTTCAGATATACTCGGCCAATCAAAAGCAAATTGAATGGGAAGTAAATGTTGATGATGTAAAATTAGATATTGAAACAGCTATTCCCTGCGGTCTCATTATAAATGAACTTGTGAGCAACTCTTTGAAATATGCATTCATAAACAGAGAATATGGTAAGATCTGTTTTAATATGATTAGAGATAACAAAATGATAAACTTCAAAGTGTCTGATAATGGAATAGGTATCCAAGACAGTTCACAAATAGAAAACACATCCACTTTAGGTTTAAATCTTGTTAAAACTTTAGTTAATCAATTAGAAGGGGAATTGACTGTTGATCAGAATGATGGAATCTCATATGATGTGATTTTTAAAGAAATGGACTATAAGACACGCAACTAAAAAATAAATTGGAAGTTAAAATAAGGTTCAGAATATTTTATTAAAAAATTTAAATGTAAATTTTTAGATCAAATAACTAAATTTAATTGGTTATCCAAAAATTCATTCCTATAACACTATTTTCCTAGATCTGCTACTTCTCGTGCAAATGATTCTAGAACCTTTTTGGAGAGTCCCTCAACAAATTTAAGGGATCCAGCACATTCATGTCCTCCACCATCTATTCCAGCTTCTGGAATTTCAATAGCTAATTTTGATACGATTTCGTTTAGGTTAAATCCAAACATCTCATTAACTGCATCTGTAGCTCGTATAACACTGAAATCCGGGCCATATGCCAGGGTTATTATTGGTGTTTCTTCTCCATACTTCTGTACTATGTTGTCATGAACAAATCCACAGGTCTTTCCTGGTGCTGGGAAGGTGAATTTATGGGCATACTTCTCCACATCTAAAACATTGAAGATAACTCCATTAGGAAGTTTTTGAGTTTTTAAATTTGGAAGTGCTGCTCTAAGCTGGGTTTGAACCCTTTTCATAGACTCGTTGTATAATGCTTCTATTAGTTTTGCATGTTTGTCCTTATTTCCCAATCCTAGGATTGTGTCTATAATTCCCCGTCCATTCATGAATCTGAGATAAAATGCCTCGAAGTCAACGCATGATGCAACTTTATCAAGTTCATCACGAGTGTACCCTTTATCAGCTGCTATTTGTATATATTTATTAGCTTCAATAGAGTTTGCATGGTCACCTACAGCAGCTATACCTGGTAAGTGCATCAGTTTTTCGGTTACCTCGGGATTTATCATGTTAGCAACTTCCACTGCAAGTGCTCCGGCTGTTATCTGTGAATCTCCACCAACTAAGTAGGGATTTACATGTACATCTACATATTCATCGACAGCAACTGTTCTGTTAACAACTTCTCCAGGGAAGTGATGGTCAACAACAACTACTTCTATATCATAAATTTTAACCTTCATAAGAGCCAGCATATCTTCTTCTGTTGATCCATTGTCCAATAAAACAATGAGTGGTAATTTTTGGCCGTGTCTTTCCACATCTTCAAGTGCAAATGATAGGTCTTTAACAACATCTTCAATCTCGTAGAAAGGTGCCTTACTTGGAGCTCTTTTAAAATAATGCCATTCTGCATCACTATTATTATTAGCTTCTTTTAAAAGTGGAACAACAGCCTTTTCAATTGCTACTCCTGCACAAATTCCATCTGCATCTGCATGGTGCCTTACTAGTATGGATCTTCCATCGAGTATGGCTCTTCTTATAGCTTTTGCAGCATTGTGCATCATTGGACGTAGCTGATTAAGTGTTTCACTCTCTATTAAAAACTCTGTTTCTTCTGGTTCTGCACGTTCATCAATTGCATCATCTATAAGTTTTCTTATGTCAATAGAATCTTGGCCAGTGAGTCTGTCAATAGATTCTGATTCTATCTGTATCTTACCGCCATGTAGGTTAACCTCACCAAGTACTTCAACAATGTTACCTGTATTAACTCCTGGATAAACCCGTACTCCAGGTTCATCAAAGGCTGCTGCCCATGTTGTACCTGTTTCATCTGAAACTGTGAATATAGTAGGTCCTGATGTTTGCTGGACTTGTACAACTTCACCAACAATTCTTACGGTTTTACCCATGTATCTGTTGTTGATTTCGTTGATCTTGGTACGTGAAATATTCTTTTTGAGCTTAATAACTTCATACGAACCTTTGATAGTGGATGGTGATAGATCTACTTCTCCACGTGACCTTTTAATTTCCATTACCTTTACAAATAATTCTTCTCCAACGGAGTAGCTGGGTGATCTTATTCTCAATAGTCCAAAAACCTTTTTAGACAGACTTACAAATACACCATAGTTTTCTACTCGTGTTATCTTTCCTTTGTATTCACTACCTATTTCAAGGTCGTCCATGTCACATGCTGGATGGAGTACGTAAACAATGTCCTTGGGTTGGCAGTCGCTGCAGTAATCTCCATTTTCTAAGGCTGTACCACATTTTCTGCAGACATTTAACTCACCCTCTCCACTGCATTCTACGCATTCTTCAGTTACTTCGATTTCAC
>PLTK01000118.1:0-702 GCA_003164415.1 Methanobacterium sp.
AAAAAAAGGGTTTCTACAAAGCCATTATTTTATATTTATTTATGATATGATTTTTTTTAGAATCATTGCTTAGCTTAATAAAATATTAATTAACTTGAGTAGCATAAATGTTATCAAACTTGGATAAATAGAAATTTTATTGTTTACGAAAAATAAAAGGAATTTGATTTGGAGTAGATTTTAATGGTTAAAAAAGAGTTCACACACCTCACAGAGAAGGGTGTTAAAATGGTTGAAGTTGGTGACAAAGAAATAGTGAGAAGATCAGCAACTGCTAAGGGTAAGATAAATCTACAGAATAGTACAATTAACATGATAAAAAATGAAGAAATAAAGAAGGGAAATGTACTTACAACAGCCCAAATAGCCGCAATAGGTGCTATAAAATCGACTCACCATCTGATCCCACTATGCCATCCCCTTAAAATAACTGGAGTTGATGTTGATTTTGATGTTCAAGACAGTTATATTGAAACAGAAGTTACTGTCAGGTGCGATGGAAAAACAGGCGTTGAGATGGAAGCACTGACAGGTGCAAGTATGTCTCTTTTAACTATTTGGGACATGGTAAAAAGCGTTGAAAAGGATAAAAATGGACAATATCCCTTAACAAGTATTTCTGATATTATTGTTTCAAAGAAGATTAAAGAATAATTTATTATAATTAATTTATTGGATTTAAACCGGTAAAACTGATATATA
>PLTK01000118.1:726-13861 GCA_003164415.1 Methanobacterium sp.
GGAAAGACAGTTCTTGGAATAATGCCTGCATTAAAGGCCGTTTTGAATGGTGGTAAAGCAGTTTATGCTGTTCCCCTAATCTCAATACAGAACGAAAAAGTAAAGGAGTTTAAGAAGTTTGAAAAATTCGGGATCAAAGTTGGAAAACATCCATCCTCTGCTGATCTTGCAGTTATGGTCTTTGAATCCTTTGACGCCATCACAAGATTTTCATGGAACACCCTCAGAGATATTGATCTTCTGGTTGTTGATGAATTTCACATGATTGGTGAGTACTCAAGGGGACCTACAATGGAATGTGCCATAACACGTTCAAGAATATTAAACCAAAGTATGAGAATCATTGCACTTTCAGCAACTCTTCAGAATATGAATGAACTTTCCTCATGGTTAGATGCACATGTTGTTCAACACGATTATCGTCCCGTCCCACTCTACAAGGATGTGTTGAATACCGAAGAGATGGAAACAAAAAATAAGAACAACGTAATTGTAAAGATCCTTAACAAATCCATTGAAGAATCCTCACAGGCACTGGTCTTCGTATCAACAAGAAGATTTACAGAATCCCTTGCAAAATACACATCAGGAAAGATCAAAAGAAAAATATCCAGTAAACAAAAAGCTGTGTTTAGAGATGTGAGCCAGAAAATATTAGACGTTCCCAGAAAAAGAGGGTCACTACCAACCGAAGTTTGTCTAAAACTTGCTGAATGTGTTGAAAACGGTGTTGCATTCCACCATGCAGGATTATTCGACAAACAAAAGGAAATAATAGAAGATGAATTCCGTGCAGGTAATCTTCTAATGATAACAGCCACACCAAGTTTGATGTACGGTGTTAACCTGCCCTCAAAGAACGTTGTTATAAGGGATTACACAAGATGGACAAGCCAAGGGCCGCAACCAATCCCAGTATTTGATTATGAACAGATGTCTGGTCGTGCAGGAAGACCTGGATACGATACAGAAGGTTATTCATATCTCATAGCAAAAAGTGTTGATGAAGCTTACAACCTGAAAGATCACTATGTATATGGCGAAATAGAAACAACCAACTCCAAACTAATAGAAAATAGAGATGCTGTTTACAGACAGATTATTACACAAATAGCATCAACATTAGCTAAAAAACCTGCAGATCTTCTTGAATTTTTCGGTAAAACTTTTTATGGATTCCAGATGGAACACAATGAATATTCAGGATCCCTTGGCATAGATTCCATGGAATATGAAATTAACAACTCACTGGAATTCCTGGTACAAAATGGCATAATTCAACCCACACCCGACGGACTTAAAACAACAGCATTTGGAATGCTCATTGCTAAAAGTAACTATGCTGTAGAAACCGCGGTTAGACTTCGGGAATTTTTAAGCAGATCCACAGAAATTGATACAAGCCAACTTATTTATGAGATATGTAAAACCCCTGATATGCCCAGAATAAGTTTCAAAGGACGTAAAAGTAAAGAACCAGTAAGGGACAAATTAAATAAAGCAGGGGTTTTTGTGGTTGATATAGGAAACAACGAAGGAACAGCAGCCACACTAATGGAATGGATGGATGAGAGAAATGAATATGAAATTGAAAATGCATTCAATGTATACGCTGCATCAACTCGAAGATCAGCCTATGAAGCCTCTCTTTTAATAAAGTTCTTTAAAAATATTTGTAACATCATGAATTTTTATTCCGGATTAGATATGCTTGACATGTTATCAGCAAGACTGTACTACGGTGTAAAACCAGACATTGTTCCAATGGTTGTGAGCATTAAGAGATTAGGAAGAAAACGAGCCAGATCGCTTGTTAAAACATTTGGGAAAGATTTGAAATATGTAACTCGTGATCAACTGGTGAAAATAGATGGAATTGGTCCTAAAACAGCTGAAGCAATACTTGAAAAGTACAGTGAGAACTAATTAAACATAGAATTTAATTTAACTGAAAATAATATTTACGGGAAAAAATATGATCATGGAAGTAGAATTTGATGATATAGATTTAACCAAGCAGGATTTATTAGATCTATTAAAAGCAGAGGCAACTAAAATCCATATAACGCATATAATGAAGGCTTGTAATCACTTGATAAGTGAAGGAAAGTATGTACAGACCAATTATCGTAGAAAATTTTATGATGCCTATGTTAGGAGTTTTATTTTAAGGGTTAAGGAAATTAAAGAAGATAAAAATTTATATCCCGAATCTGTAGATATAAAAGAGCTTAAAAAATCTTTAAAACAACTTAACGAACAGGAAATTAGGATGAGTGAGCTTTATCCAACCGATCCATATTTTCCTATAATCTACCAAATAATTTCTATTTACACAAGTTTTGTGCTAGATGAACCTATACATGTGGTTGGATCCGAATTTCCAGGTGGTTTTAAGGTTAAATTTGAAGATGGAAAATATCTGTGTCCTGTAAAAGAAAAACAGGAGAACAACCCCAATGCTGTGTGCGGCTTCTGTATAGCTGAACAGGACCCAAAATTACAATAAAAAAAAGTTTAAAAAATTAATTTGGAGTTTTAAAGTTCCATTTTTCCTAATTTTTTAATTTAGTTTTTTAGGAAGTATTAATATGATTAAAAATCTTGATGATCTCGTTGATAATTCTAGAATAACCAAGAATCATCTTAGGGACATGCTCAAAGCAGAGGCAAAAAATATTCATATGGATGACATTATGCTTGCATCATCATTTTTAAGGGAAGATGCCAAGTACATGCCCGCATCCTATAGGCAGGATTATATAGAAAGATTTTCCATGATATTTTTTAAAAAAATAAAAGATGTTAAAGAGGATATAAACAATTATACAGGTGATGTAGACACCAAAGAAATTAAAGAGTTTCTTAAAGTGATTAAAATACAACATGACGATGCAAAAGGAAAAAATGAAAGATGTTTTGTGAGAATTGCAAGGATAATCTCTACTTACACAACCTTTGTACTTGAAAACCCTATCCATCCCGTTGGAACGAGATTTCCAGGTGGTTTCATTCTTTACATCCAGGATGGTATTTATTACTGTCCAGTGAAAAAAAATCAAGAAAATAATCCAAGTGCATTGTGCAAGTTCTGTGTATCTGTTCAAGATGAATATATATGATATATCAAATAAAATTATTCCATTCTATTTTTCCTTAAAAATTGAAATCCATGTAACTTTGACCTTTTCCTTTTTCTTAAGCATTATCATATCTAAAAGTTCAATCTTATCCTCAAATTCATCACTGTATCGATCCTTGAACTCTTTCCATTTTTCAATATCTTGCAGTGTCCAATCTTCAATTTCACCATCTTCAATTTCATGAATCCATTTATCAAGTTTTGAATGGTTAATATTTTCCAGGGCAAGGCATAATTTATCCTCTATAATTTTAGCACCCTTCTCCCTATCATGGATTTGGTTAGCTTTTTTGATTTTATTCATTGTAATATTACCATTAAAAAATTATTTAATTGCAGAAATTTAATTAATTATTCATCCTTGTATTCTTGAAATATCCAGTTTAACTTGTTTGGTTAGTTTTTTAAGTAATTATAATAGTACAACGGCATAATTATATTTCTCATCTTTATCCGAGTAAACAAGAGTAATTGTATGGTTAAACTTTTCTAACATTTTCAACTGTTTAATTAACTCTTTTTTATTTTTAAGTTCCTTTAGATATTTTTCTTTAAAAGTGTCATAATTTTTCGAATCGTGTCCAAACATCTTCCTGAGTTCGCTGCTTGGTGCTATTTCTTTCATCCAGAGATCCAATTTAGCATTTTTTTTGGATAACCCTCGAAGCCACAACCTATCAACCAGTATTCTAAAACCATCACCACTATCTGGATCTTGATAGGATCTTTTGATCTTGAACATAGTATTATATTATGTTTTTTTTGATAATTATTTTTTTGCAAATAAATTTTTGTATTAAATGATTAACCAGTTCTAAAAACAGAGCAGAATTTAAATTTGATACACCTAGTTTATTATTCATAAAGTTTTTTTAATATTTTGTATTGGTTCTGAGTATCTTTTTATTGTGCATAAAAAAATGATTTAATAAATTTATGATTTTAGATAGTTATGGTAAGAATAATGTTTATATGGATTAATGTTCTCTGATTACGATTCAAAAGGTTGTCTATCCATTTTTAAAGTTTGGTTTTTTTTATTATTACCAAACTATATACCATAGTAAGATCAATAGGAACTTGAAGTAAAATTTTAGAGAATATTCATAGAAAATATTGATATCAATTTTCATATATAAAATTTCTATTTCTTAATGGAACTTATTCCATTTTATTAATGAATATATATTGGAGAGGATAGTATAAGCGATTTAAACGATTTTTTAGAGGCATCGGGCAAAATTAAAGAGATAGGTAATTTTGACGAAAAAATAATCAATTATGAAAACGAATTGAGTACTCTAGAATCTGAAAGAACCAATTCTCAGCTTCGAGTTGCTAAAGCAGAGAATACACTCATGGAATTAAAAGAAAGTTTACCAAGTTCCAATGGTGTTGAACTTAAAATAGAAAAGTGCGATACAGAACTTAAAGAGCTTTTGGAGAATATAGCACTCCTAGATAATAAGATCACCGAAAAGAGTAGTGCAAAGGATGATATTCAATTAGAAAGAGATGAACTAGTTAAAAAGAGTTTGATGATACTTCATTCAACCATGAAAAAAGAACATCAAAAAGCAGATAAGGAACATGCTCGCTATGTTGAATTATACACCAAAGAAAGGGCGAAAAAACATGATCTTGAACGTAAAATGATGAATCTTAAGATGATGGTCTATAAAAGCTATGGTTTAAGATTAATTTAAACCATTCAATATCTATGAAGTTTAATTTTACTAATCTTTCGATGAATTATTCTGGAATTTCCAAAATGTAAATCTGTTATATTTTTCATATATAAATCTATATTTTTATTATATTTTTAATCCATTTTTTACAACTAATCCCAATGATATAATTGTTATTCTATTATTATTTCAACATAAGTAACTTTTAGAAGATTTAAAGAGCCAAGAGTATCTATAAATCATTGATATGATTTTATAAGCCTTGAGTTTATGATATTAATCTGTTATAATCGGTTAAAATATTTAATACATTTTATTGTCCATTTTAATATTTCGTTTGACAATTCTAGACAATTTTTTATTAAATTGATTATATACAGGTTTTGTTAAAAAAAAGATACTATTTAAAGATTTAAAGGGGTTTTATACCTTTTCTGCAAAAATGATCCTCTCAATAGGAGTTGATGCTAAAGTTCTGCCTGTTGTATTCACATATTTATCTATTAAATCTTTGACTTCGACATCTTCAATAATTTTATAATCATATTCCTCTAGAAATTGAGGCCATTTCTCAGGATTCATGCCAAAAATCCAAATCTTTTCCTCTACAAATCTTTTGTAGGCATCTTCCATACCATACAAATTACTGCCATCAAGAAAATCCTTCCTTACATAAGTAAAAGCAATTTTACTACCCTTATGGGCGTGAGAAAGAAAATCAAATATTTGTTTTATACTTTTTTCTTCTAAATACTGAGTTACAGCTTCCCATATAAAGAAGATCTGTTTATTATTGGAGTATCCATTTTTTTCAAGTGCTTCACCAATATCTTCATGATCAAAATCTATACCAATACCCTTTATATTATCTGGAATTGAATCGACTATCTCTTTTAATCTTATTTGTTTAGATTTGATGATCACATTTTGGTCAAGTTCCCAAATAGGTAAATTAGTTATTGAATCAAGAGTATAGACAAGGGTATCTAATCCCGCACCTAGATTCACCACTCCATCTATTTGACTGCTCATTTCATTTAATTTATCCCGTATATATCTTTTTCTGCAGAGTATTCCTGCCCAAATACCGGGATTGGTTTTTTCGCTGTAATTTATCACCCAATTTCTAATAAATCCATATCGCATTACACTTGTCATTACCCGTATACTTAATGGCAGTATTTTAGGGGCTAAATCATCATCAATAATACGCTGATTCCTTGGAAAAAAATGTTCCACAGCAACAATAAATGTTGGATCTGCACCTGTTTTCGCAGCTGCTTCTGTCATAAAAATCTCCTTTTTTTAAGTTAGCATATTTTCTTTATCGATTTCTTAAATATAATATATGAATACTAGTTTTAGATTAAGTATAGGGTAGTGTTGATCATACCTTTAAAAACTAATCTGTTTGTTGTATGAATTTTTAATTATCAACCTAAATATTCATTATGAACATATTTAATATTCAATATTGGAATTGTTTTAATGATTTATTTTATATTTTTGATTTGTCATGATTAATAATAGAAAACTACATATTCTGTGTAAGTTTATTTATTATAATCATTAAACTTGATGAAATAATCAATTATTGAGAAGCATAAAAACAAATTTTAAGAAATGATAAGGGAGGGAATAATGTGCCAAGAAGAAGTATTGAAGTGTACCCATGTAGATGTGGTAAAGGAAATATTAAATTGGAAAAACTTCATATTGAAGCATCAACCAACGATATTGAAAAATCATATTATTCCGCTATAACTCCTTGTTTTGTGTGTGGTGGAGTTATCGATAATCAAGATAATGATCTTTCACAGTTAGTCAATACATACGATTATTTTAATTAAAATTTACTTTTTTTATAGTGTAATTTGTTCGCTGAAGCCCATATTTTAAATATTAATAATATGGGGCGTGAATTAAACGTTTCATACAAATCCAGATATTAACAATAACTTGATTCTAAATAGGTATTTTCTACTAGGAAAAAGTGTCTATGTTAACATTAAACTATCCACGATCTAAAAAAATAAATTAATGAAAATATCAACAAATATTTAGAATATCGTTTGCCCCGTCTGTATGTTATTTATAAAAAAATTGATTGAATATTTAAAAATAAAAAAAATTATGAGTAAAATAAACTCATGAATAAATCATCCACCACCATCACAGAGTTCATTGCTCATATCAACATCTTCAAATTTGCTTTTAGCTTTATCGATTTTATCCTTAACACTTTCCTCTGAATCAGTGTCTTTTTGTGTTTTCTCTGATTTAAAAATGGTATGATTCTTCATTTTATTGTATTCTGTTTCACCAATAACCTCAAGAGAGTTAGTTTTATACCATAAATCCGTTGTATCTAAGAGTACCCACGTTCCTTGATCATCAGTTCTAAAATCCACAGCTTCCCCAGCACTGCCAGTACCTGTGTATCTTACATGGACTCCTTTTTGAATTGGTTTTCCACGCACATCCTCAACTTCCATCTGAAATCACCCCACTTATACTAAAAAAAATTAATATGTATTCATTATTATTTTATAAAATTAATCGACCAAAATATCTTCCTTGTCAATGTTGAGTACCAAATATTCACCTAACACATCTATCTGATCTGGTTTAATCTCAATATCCTTTCTCCTAATTCCAAATTCATTAGCAGATATAGTTATAACATTAATTATACCTTCCACCGGGTCTATAAACATGTCAGAGACTTTGCCTATTTCAAATGCATTTTTATCCAATACTCTAGTTCCTAGAAATTCGCTAACCTTCATTGAAACACCTTTATATGTGATATGTTTTTCATGTATTATTAAATTTTTCAGCCCATTATTAATGGATTAATTGATGATTTTACTAATATTAATAGTTAGTTATTCTTTAATTTAAGTTATTTTAACGTTATCTATCCTTATATTTAATCACTAATTTCAATATAAAAATCTGTAAAAGATAAATAGATTGCTGATATCAAATTTCATGTTTACCATCTCGACTAAAAAGGATTCAAATCGTTTGTTAATTTATGGTAGAAATTAAAAGTAGTAGATCGGGTTTAATCCATATCTATGTAGAAATATATACCTTATTTATATAAAATAATTTCAAATAACTAGTTAGTTGTATTTAATAAAATGTCGGGGGTGTATGTAAATGAACATAGGAGAAATTATAGGCGATGCAGTGAAATATCCACTGTCAGACCCTAAAAAGCTATTTATATTTGGAATTATTTTTGTGTTTGCAACGCTTTATTCGAATTTCATGACTACAGGTGTTGCTAATTTACCATTAGTACTATTTTTAATTTTAATAGCATTGCTAGCTTTCATATTAATATTTGGATATGAAATTCGAATCTTAAGAGCTACATTGGTGGGTCTAAGTGAACTTCCTGAATTTGATGATCCAATGGATATGTTTGTTGACGGTCTTAAAGTCGTTGTAGTAGGCATAGTTTATACAATTCCATTGACAATTATTTTAGGTCTTTTATTTTTAGTATTATTCACTGCATTAGGTGGCTTTACGAACTTTTCACCAATTAGTGGAGTTTCTGCTGTACTTATGGGGATTTTTATCATTCTTGTATTTTTAATTGTTCTTTTGATCTATCCGTTCATATTGATGTCGTTGACAAATATGGTTTACAATAAAAGTGAAATTGAAGCGGCCTTTAAATTTGGTGATATCTTCAATAAAATCTCTAATATTGGATGGGGCAATTTTATAGTATGGTATGTTGTTACGGGAATAATTTATCTGATCTTGCTGGTAATAGGTTTAATTATAATTGGCTTCTTTAATTTAATCAATCTGAAAATTATTGGAGGCGTATTATATCCATTAATAATAGGTTCATATATGGCACTTTTCCTCTACAGATCTACAGCATTATTTTACATGTCTGGAAATTATATGACAGGAGACCTTGGTTATCTGGAATGTGAAAACTGCAAAGGATCCTATGAATTGTTGGATGGAGAATCGCCAGACGATTTCAGCCAATGTGAGTGCGGTGGAAAATTAGTTTACTCAAGAAAATAGGAATTTAAACAGATATTTATATGTAATATTTCAGTTGGCTCATTGAACATGATTACATATATCCCCTTTTTTTTAGTTATTTTAAATAGCATGGTGGATACAGAAATTTAAGGACATAATCCTCTAAATTTTGATGATTATGATGTAATATTTTTATATAATAGATCGTTTCTCGTTTAAATGGGAGTTGAGGTTCTTTTCTATTAATTCTTAGACCAACACCTATTAAGTAACATCTAGGGAATAAAAAAACCTTTTACATCATAATTCTAATCAAATAAAACCGATGAATCCTTTAATATCATCTGAGTTGTACTCTGAAATCCATGATTAAATCCTATCCACGGGTAGAACATCCATGGGTCTAAACATGATATAATTACAATTAAATAATTTAGAAACTAATAATAGTATAAAGATTCAAAAAATAATTACCAAATTTCCAGATCTTTCATTGTTATGGGTCAGTTGAGTCGATATTTAATAGAATATATAAAAAAAACAGATAGGTGTACAAAAAAATGAAATACTCCTTTAAAATCTTTAGTGTATTTGGAATACCTATAGAACTCCATATTTCATTCTTAGCTCTTATAGTTTTAATTTATATAATTGCATTGTTTAATTTTGTTCCCTCTATAAATCTCTTAACTGCTGTTTTAATAACTCTATTATTTGCAACGGTTGTTTTACACGAGTTAAGTCATTCATATTTTGCAAGACGTTATGGTATTAAAATTGAAAGAATAGTACTCCTACCTATTGGTGGAGTATCTGAAATGGAAGAACTACCAAAGGATCCGGCACAGGAATTAAGAATTTCATTAGCAGGTCCCGTTGCTAACCTTGTTATTGCTGCAGTGAGCTTTGTTGTTCTAATAATACTTAGACCGTACCTGTCTACTGTACTGATTGGTGCACTCTACTACTTTATAGTAGTAAACGTGCTTTTAGGTTTATTTAACCTTCTACCAGCATTTCCAATGGATGGTGGAAGAATATTAAGGGCATTTCTAGCCGAAAGAATGAGTTTTATTAAGGCAACTAAACAAGCTGCAACTATTGGTAAACAGTTTGCAATTATAATGGCCATAGTTGGAGTTTTCTTTAACTTTTTTTTGATTTTAATCGCCATATTTGTATATGTTGGAGCAGACTCAGAATATAAATCAGTTGTTGTATCCACCTTGTTAGGTGATGATATGGTCAAGGATATTATGACAACAGATGTACATACATTATCACCTGAAAACACAATCCAAGATACACTTCATACCATGTTCAGCGAGAAACATATGGGATACCCTGTTATGGATAATGGGACGCTGGTTGGGATTGTTACATTTGAAGATATTTCAAAGGTTCCAGAGGATAAACGAGAGAAACCTATAGGAGAAGTTATGAGCACCGAATTGATCACATCAGATCCTAAAGAAGGTCTCGTACAGACCATTGAAAAACTTAATAAGAACAGAATTGGTAGGGTTCCAGTTTTAAAAGATGACAAATTGGTTGGAATCGTTTCAAAGACAGATATTACCAACACACTCCAGAAAAGAGAACTTAAATTGGATTAACAATAATTTTTTTTAACATAACTATATTTATTTTATTTTTAACGTGATTATATGGATAGAAATAGATAGTTTAGAAAATAAAATTTAAAATACAAAACAAAGTTTATTATAACAAATCAAAATATCCATATTCAGGATAGATGTATCATATCAAAATTAAACTTTATAGGAGATTTTATTCATGGAAAATGCCTGCAGATTCATAATCAACGAAATAATGGAGGGAAATGTCAAATCAAAAAAAGACCTTGAAAAACTTAAGTTAAAGGCATGCAGAGATTTCAAACTCATGGCGTTTATGAGCAATTCACTACTTCTTGAAAATGCAACACCCTCAGAAAGGGCAAAAATATCTCCATTAATACGTAAAAAACCTACAAGGACAATTTCAGGAGTTGCGGTTGTTGCTGTTATGTGCAAACCCCATAAATGTCCGCATGGAAGATGTAATTACTGTCCAGAAAGTGAAATAGCACCGCCAAGTTATACGGGGGAAGAACCCGCTGCCTTGAGGGCACGTATGTTTGATTTTGATCCGTACAGACAGACATACAACAGATTATTACAGCTTGAAAGCATAGGACACCCTATTGATAAGGTCGAACTCATCGTAATGGGAGGTACATTCCCATCCTACTTCACATGTTACCAGGAATGGTTTGTAACAAGATGTATCGAAGCAATGAATAACTATGGTTTAACCAGCGAAGATACGAAAATTTCTATTCGTAATGGTGGTATTTTAACCATCCCCACTAAGTTCAGCTACCTTGAAGACGTTCAAACAGCAAATGAAATGTCCTCTGTGAGATGTGTTGGCATGACATTTGAAACACGACCAGACTACGCCAAAATACCCGACGTAGATCGAATGCTACAACTAGGAGTTACAAGGGTTGAATTAGGTGTGCAAACCATATACAATTTTATTTATAAACGTATCGAAAGAGGTCACAGGGTTTCAGATGTTGTAGAATCTACAAGAATACTAAGAGATTCTGGACTGAAGGTGGCCATGCATCTGATGCCCGGTCTGTTTTCAGATACTGAAAGGGATATGAGAATATTCCATCGTATCTTTGAGGATGATAACTTCAAACCAGATATGCTTAAGATATATCCCTGCCTAGTCACAAAGGGATCCGAATTCTATGATCTATGGAAAAAAGGAAATTACACACCCTACACAACCGAAGAAGCAGTAGATTTAATAGTAAATATCAAAAAAATGCTCCCTAAATGGGTTAGAACCATGCGTATACAGCGTGACATACCATCACAACTTATAGAAGCAGGAGTTAAAAAATCAAATTTAGGAGAACTTGTCTATAATAAACTCGCCAAAGAAAATGCCAAATGCCAGTGCATCAGATGCAGGGAAGTGGGTCACCAAGGAGTTGGTGTAAACCCAGTTTTAGGAGATATTAAATTAATGAAAGAAGAATACAATGCAGGTAGGGGACGTGAAATATTTTTATCATATGAAGATCCGTTAAGTGATATTTTAATTGGATTTTTAAGACTTAGAATACCCTCCAATCTAGCACATAGAAAAGAAGTCGACGAAAAAACAGCAATAGTCCGAGAACTTCATGTATATGGACAAATGGCAGAATTAGGCCAGAAAACGGATGAAATATGGCAACATATGGGATTTGGAGAAGATTTACTGGCAGAAGCTGAGAATATAGCATTGGAAACCTATGATAAAAATAAATTGCTCATAATTAGTGGTGTAGGAGCACGTAATTATTACAGAAAATTTGGTTATGAAAGAGAAGGTCCTTATATGTCTAAAATCCTTAAATAATAATATTGGGTAGTTTTCATAAAATCATGTACCAAAAAATATAGGAGTTGATTTGTTTGATATCCCCTGAAGAACTTGCAGGAATGATAGACCATACAAATATAAAGCCAAATGCAAACAAGAATGATATAAAAAAACTTTGTAANNAATATAATTTTTCATCTGCATGTGTTACACCGACAAATGTGCCATTAGCATGTGAATTTTTAGGAGATGCTGATGTTAAAGTCTGTTCAGTAATTGGATTCCCATTTGGAACAAATAAATCTGAAATAAAAGCATTTGAAGCCCTTGTTGCAGTAGAAGATGGTGCAGAGGAACTTGATATGGTTATGAATATTGGTGCTATTAAATCATCAGAAAATGCACTTGTTCAGAGAGATATTGAAGGTGTTGTTGAATCTGCAGATGCCATGGTTGTTAAGGTAATAATAGAAACAGCTATATTAACTGATAACGAAAAGATAATTGCAAGTATACTGTCTCAAAAAGCTGGAGCAGATTACGTTAAAACCTCAACTGGAATAGGATATTCAGGTGCAAATGTCCATGATGTGGCACTCATAAGAGAAACAGTTGGACAAGACATGGGTGTTAAAGCATCTGGAGGTATACGAAATCTAAAAACTGCACTGGAAATGATAGATGCAGGAGCATCTAGGATAGGAACTTCAACAGGCCCTGCAATAATGAATGAACTCCTAAAAAAATAATTCCAAATAAATTTTTGTGATATTAAAATTTAACTAGGGAAGGAAATTTTATGGATATAGAGATAGAAATTATTGGAAAAGGAAAAGTAAAAGCCATTCTCGATGATAGAAATCCAGAAACAGCAAAGATGATCTACGATAAC
>PLTK01000175.1 GCA_003164415.1 Methanobacterium sp.
CCAAATGCTAAAGCTGTAACGTTGGCAAGGTATGCAGGTAACATAAAGTATATAGCATATGCTGATAAATTTATTACACTGACTACACTTGAGTCCATAGTTTACCTCCAATTTAAAACAAGATAATAATTATGTTAGCTACTTAAATAACGTTTTGGGTGAAATAATGGTTATAAAAAATACTAAAAGTCTGTGTCCGGAGTGTCTTGCAGTGCTAGATGCTGAAGTATATGAGGATAAAGACAAAATAATGATAAAGAAAACGTGCAAAGAGCACGGAGAGTTTAATAATACTTATTGGAGCGATTCAGAAGTTTATAAAAAAGCGGATCTTTACGGGAAAGTTGGTAAGGGAATTGAAAACCCTCAAACCATTGCTGGTTCTGAATGTCCTCAAAATTGTGGATTATGCGATGAACACGAGAGCCATACCGTTCTTGGACTTATCGATGTTACCAATAGATGTAACATGAAATGTCCAGTTTGTTTTGCCAATGCAGCAGTTTCGAAAACTTTATACGAGCCAACCTATGAAGAAATTAGGACAATGCTCCAAAATTTAAGAAATAACCGGCCAGTTCCAACACCAGCTATACAATATGCTGGCGGTGAACCAACTGTTCGTAAAGATATTGTTGAATTAATAAAACTTGCCAAGGAAGAAGGATTTAGGCACACACAAATAGCCACAAATGGTATGAGACTTGCCAGACTTCCTTCACTTGCAGTAGATCTTAAGGAAGCAGGATTAAATACTGTTTATCTTCAATTTGATGGAATAACAGAGGGTCCATATCTCAAATTAAGAAATAGAAATATGTTAGATATTAAGCTTGCAGCAATTGAAAACTGTCGTAAAGCCAATCTTGGAATTGTATTAGTACCAACAATTTTGAAAGGTGTTAACCATGACCAAATTGGTGATATACTCCGTTTTGCAGCCAAAAATATCGATATTATTAGGGGAGTAAACTTCCAACCAGTATCATTTGCAGGTAGAACACCCGCAGAAGAGGTTGAAGCTCAACGTGTAACAGTCCCTGATTTTGAGAGAATGGTGGAAGAACAGACAGATGCTCAGATAAAAGCCGATGATTTTTATCCAGCCAGTTGTGTAACCCCTGTTTCAGATTTTATAGAAGCAATAGATGGAAATCCAAAGGTATCATTTACATGCCATCCACATTGTGGAACCGGTACATATGTTTTTGTTGAAGAGGATGGAATGGTTCCAATCACACGATTCGTTGATGTTGACAGATTTTTCAACCTATTGAAAAGCAACACCAAGACTATGGAGAAGGGAGGACTGGTTAATAAGGCTAAAATTATTGCCAGGGCAACTGTAGCACTTCCTAAAACAGTGGATATGTCAAAATCTCCAGAGAGTGTTGATCTAAGAAGCATACTTACAGCTGTGTTTAAAGATAGATCATATAAATCACTTGGAGAATTCCACAGAAAAACACTCCTTATATCGTGCATGCATTTCATGGATCCATTCAATTTCGATCAGGATAGGGTTAGAAGATGTGTTATCCATTATGCTGTTCCTGATGGAAGAATAATACCATTCTGTTCCATGAACACTATTTATAGGAAAGAGATTGAGGATAAATTCTCCAAACCATTTACTGAAATCTCTAAATAAATTTTTCAAAATTAATCTTTTTGGTAGTATCAATTGATAATCGAAACACCATCCCGACTTCATCTGACCCTGCTTGATCTTAATGGTATCTACGGTAGGATAGATGGAGGAGTAGGAATTACATTAAAAAATCCCTGCCTCAAAATTGGGGCCGAATCAGTCCATGATGGGGTTGAAGTGGAGTTTTCAAAATCTTGTCAACTTATAAATGGTCTTGTTGAGGATTACACAATTAAAATTGAAAATTCTACCATTAAAATGAAGAATGCATTGAAAATTGAAGGTGACTTTAAATTTAGGGTAGAGTCTGCATTTCCTCCCCATTCGGGATTGGGATCTGGAACTCAGCTATCATTGGCGGTTGCCAAACTCATATCTGCTATGAATGATCAGGATTTAACAGCATTAGATCTGGCAAAAATAGTGGGAAGAGGTGGAACTTCCGGTATTGGTGTTGAATCCTTTGAAAACGGCGGTTTCATAATTGATGGAGGTCATAAATGTGATGAAAAACAGGGATTTCTCCCATCGTCAGCATCGTGTGCAAGTCCACCACCAATTATTGCAAGGTATGACTTTCCAGAGGATTGGCGTCTAATTCTTGTGATACCTAATGTTGAAAGGGGTGTTTCAGGTGATAAGGAGGTAAATGCGTTTCAAACATACTGTCCAATACCACTGGGCGAAGTTGAGAAATTATCGCATCTCATATTAATGAAACTCATGCCATCTATTTTAGAATCTGATCTTGATACTTTTGGAGAAGCTGTAAATAAAATACAAGGTATAGGATTTAAAAGAATAGAAAATAAACTTCAAAATCCCTATATAGCAAAAATTATGGATGATTTAAGGGTTGCTGGTGCTGCTGGTGTTGGTATGAGTAGTTTTGGCCCAACTATCTTTGCTGTGACAGATACCAATGAACTAGATATAGTGAATGCAGCAAACGATGCGCTGAAGGATGTTGGTGGTGAAATTATCAGTACCCGTGCTCAAAATAGTGGTGCTATACTATTAGACTAGACTTTATGAAGGTATGAAAACATGGAAAAGATTGAGGGAAAAGTTTGGAAATTTCGAGACAGTATTGACACAGATGTTATAATAGCTGGAAGATATCTTCGAACCTTCAGCCTAGATGATCTATCAGCACATGTAATGGAAGCTGAAGATCCTAACTTTGCTGATAATGTCCAGAAAGGCGATATAATAGTTGCTGGATGGAATTTCGGATGTGGATCATCGAGGGAACAGGCTCCAGTTGCTTTAAAACATGCTGGTGTTTCAGCAATCATAGCAAAATCATTTGCACGAATATTCTATAGAAATGCAATAAATGTCGGACTTCCTGTAATTACAGCTGATGTTGAAGTAGATAAGGGAAATATCATGTCCATAGAACTTGGAAAGGGGATCATTGAAAACATGAGCACCGGGAAGAAATTTGAAATAAAACCATTTGACCAGTTTATGCTGGACATCCTGAACGATGGTGGACTTGTAAAACACCACCTCAAAACAAAGGAATAGGTGTGAATTTTCTTATCAAAATTTTTTAAAGATAAATACTTTTTTGATGATATTAAATCATTATATCGAATAAATTATAGGATATTATTATAGAATATTTTAAAATATTGTATGTTTTGAAAATATTTATTTAAATAAATTAAATATGCCAGTTAAGACAAATAAAAAAACTAGATAACTAAAAATAATATATTACATAAAAAAACTAATTTGAATGAATATTTTATTAAATTTATTAAATTCAAATTTAAGGGAAGTAAAAAATGAAGTGTACTGTTTGCGGATCAGAATCCTGCGAAATATTAAAATCCAAGGGTAAATTTACTAGGGAACTTTTATTAAAATGTAATAAATGTGGAAACATTTTCAGAGAAGTTGTAGAGGTTGAAAAACCAATTGAAATAAGGGTAGTAGTAAGTGAATATGAATCATCCCATAAAACATCGGTGAAATTATATCCCGATGAATTTTTAGAGTTTGAGGGTATACTTGATCTTGATGGTCGTCCGGCTGAGATAACATCAATTGAAAATAAAAGAAGTGGAAGGGTAATGTTTGCACCTGTAACTGAAATAGATACAATATGGGCAAATTACATAGACACACCTTCACGTGTTGGAATTTCAGTTGATTTTGGTGGAAGAATACTATCAAGAAAGGTTGAAGTGGACAGGGAATTTGAATTTACAATAGGCGATATTGTCAAAATTGGAGATGTACTTTTCAAGATCAGGGGAATTAAAACCCAGGATCGAAAGATGAGAAAGGGTTTTGCAAAGGCTTTTGTTGTTAAAAGAATCTATGGAAAACCTGGAGATGACCTCAAGCGTTATAAATATGATCTTACTTCTAAGATAATTAAAGTGGTTACCGTGCCCAACGATACCAATTATGATGATGATTATGATGAAGAATAGAACAGATCTGGTTTTAAAATTATTAGAAATGGGCTATATAACGTCAGATATAGTTAAGGATGCAATGGAGAAGGTTCCAAGGGAAGAATTCATGACCCCTGAAACTAAAAACTACGCATACCTTGACAGACCAATACCTCTGGAAGAGGGTCAAACAATCTCAGCACCACATATGGTGGCCATTATATGCGAAAAATTGGCTCTTGAGAGGGGAATGCAAATTCTTGAAATAGGAACTGGATTTGGATACAATGCCGCAGTTGTTTCAGAGATAATAGGGCCAGAAGGACATGTTTACACAATTGAGAGAATAGAAAAACTCAAAAATATAGCAGAACAGAATTTAAAACGTACAGGTTACTTAGATAATGTGACAGTAATATATGGTGACGGTACCAATGGATATAAAGAAAAATCTCCCTATGATCGGATATATGCAACTGCAAGCGCGCCAAAAATTCCCGAACCCCTTAAAAAACAGTTAAAAATTGGTGGAAGATTATTGACACCAATTGGACGTGATACATCGGTTCAAGAACTTTTATGTTTAAGCCGGGTTGGTCACGATGATTACAAAACATATAATCTCGGAGGAGTTGTTTTTGTTCCAATGATAGGGAAACATGGATGGCCCGAATAAATAAATAGGATCTACATAAAAGAAATTATATCCCTATTTTTCTAATAACTTTAAATCTAATACCCTCTTGAATAATTAATTCTATTAATAAAAAAAACTATGTTATCATATTTTAAAAATATTTTAGGAATATAACCATGAAGATTTACATCGATACCTTTGGATGCACATTCAACCAGGCAGATTCACAGATAATGGCAGGCCTACTAACAAATAATGACGGAACCTTAACAGATTCTCCCGACGATGCCGATGTTATCATAATGAACACATGTTACGTCAAGCATCCTACAGAGCAGAAAGTCATTAATAATATCCAAAAAATGAAAAAACAGTTTCCAGAAAAAAAACTGATAATCACAGGTTGCATGGTTGAAATAGATCCAACTAAACTTGAAAAAGCAGCACCCGATGCAAGTTGGATAGGTCCGCATAGAATCCAATCCACACCATCCATAGTCAGATCTGTTCTTGAAGGTGAAATAATAAGATCAACAGGATATTCCAATGAATCTAAGGTTTGTCTTCCTAAAATACGTTCAAATCCCTTGATACATATTATTCAAATTTGTGAGGGCTGTGATGGTGCATGCACTTACTGCTGCACCAGATTTGCCAGAGGGCCACTGCAGAGTTATCCCTCCGCAATGATCAAAAGAGAAGCTGAACAGGCGGTTGCTGAAGGATGTCGTGAAATACAATTAACAGCCCAGGACTCAGCAGCATACGGCAAAGATACTGGAGAATCACTTTCATCTCTAATGAATAAGGTAGCTGATATAAACGGAGAATTTAGGATAAGAGTGGGTATGATGCACCCAAAAAGCATGATAGGGGATGTTGAAGGGATAATAAGTGCCTTCAAAAGGGATAAGCTATATAAATTTTTACATATTCCAATTCAAAGCGGTAGTAACACAGTTCTTAACGAAATGAATCGTTGCCATACTGTAAAAGAATTTAAAACTATAATATCCAGGTTTAAAGAGGAAATACCGGAAATTTCTATCTCAACCGACATAATAGTGGGATATCCCACCGAAGATGATGAAGCCTTTTCTGACACTCTGAAATTAATTAGTGAGATAAAACCGGATTTACTTCATATTTCCAAGTACAGGCACAGGCCAGGCACTAGCTCTTCCAATCTTGAAGAAATAGATTATGAAACAATGAAAAAGCGTTCAAAGGCACTCAAACATTTAAAGTCTGAGATTTCCCTGGAAAAAAATCTTGAATTAGTTGGAACCAAACAACATGTTCTAGTGACTGGTAAAGGAAGGAAAGGTGGCTATGTTGGACGTACAGATTCATATAAAACAGTAATAATTGAATCTGCTGAAATTGGAACATTTTTGGACGTTGTTATTACCGGTGCAAAATCCACATATTTAATGGGTTCAATTGACCTGAAAATCAATTGAATAACCCTTTTTTAAACCATTAACTACTAATTTCTTTTTAATTTTAATGTGTGTGTTTAATTTTTATTATTTCCAATTCTAAGTGCATTTATTATCACAACAAGAGTCAGTCCCATGTCCCCAAATGCCACGGCCATCCAAAGCGAAACAAATCCTAAAATAGTGAAAAATGCAAACGAACCTTTAACTATTATTGACAGTGAAACATTTTGTTTAACAACTGACATTGTTTTCCTGCTTAGATCTATAATATAACTGATTTTTGTGATGTTATCATGCATCAACGCTATATCAGCAGTTTCTATTGCTACATCTGAACCTGCTGAACCCATAGCTATTCCCACATTAGATCTTGCAAGAGCTGGGGCATCATTTACACCATCACCAACCATTGCCACGTGTTTATCCTTTAAAATGAGGTCATTAATAATTTTAACCTTATCCTCCGGTAATAAACCTGAATAATGATTATCTATCCCAATTTTTGAAGATACTGCCTTGGCTGTGCCTTCATTATCTCCTGTAAGCATGATGGTTTTAATATTCCTTTCTTTAAGACTCATGATGGTACTTTGTGATGATGCTCTGATTTTGTCCATTAATCCGATCAAACCAATAACACGTTCCTGATCAGCAATTATCAATACAGTTTTACCATTTATCTCCAATTTTTCGATTAAATCATCTGGAAATTCATTTATTATTGTCAATAAATTTCTTCGACCCACATAAAACATTTCATTGTTGATCTGTCCTTTAACACCCTTTCCTGTTACAGATTTAAAATTAGTAACTTCTAAAAGTTTTATACCTGTTTTTTCAGTATATTTTACAACAGCTTCGGCTATTGGGTGTTTTGATTTGGATTCTAAAGAACCTGTGATTTCTATTATTCTGTCTTTACTGTAGTTCTTTAGGGGGATAATATCAGTTAATTCTAATTTTCCCTCTGTAAGGGTTCCTGTTTTATCAAATACAATGGTTCTGATCCTTTGCATTTCTTCTACATATTCTCCACCTTTTATCAAGACCCCATTGTTAGTACCGGCTGTTATTCCGGATACCATTGAGACAGGGGTTGATATGGCTAAAGCACACGGGCATGAAACAACTAGCAGTACCAATGCCCTGTAAAACCATGTGTCGAAATTTAAACCTAAGACAAATGGTGGAACCGTTGCAACAATAACTGCTAGAAGCAGTATTGATGGTGTGTAGTAGTTGGAAAATTTGTCGATGAAGGCTTCAGTTTTGGATTTATTGTTTTGTGATGTTTTAACCAGGTCTATTATTTTGGATAATACTGTTTCATCTGATCTCTTTGTAACCCTTAATTCGAAATAGCCTTCTTCATTAATTGTACCTGCATATACTGTATCTCCCTCATTTTTTGTAACTGGAATACTTTCCCCTGTTATTGCAGCTTGATTTACCGAGGATATGCCCTTAATTATAATACCATCTAATGGGATCTTATCTCCGGGCATAACAACTACTATTTCACCTACATCCACTGCATGTGCGTGCAATTTAATGTTTTGACCGTCTCTTTTAACTGTTGCTGTTTGCGGTGTAAGTTTTATTAGTGATCCAATTGATTTTTTGGCTCTTTCTCCTGCATAATCTTCTAAAAATTCGGCTATAAAAAATAAAAATATTACAGATGCACCTTCTGCTCCTTGACCAATTGAAAAAGCTCCTACAGCTGCGATGGTTATTAGTAAACTTATACTGAATTTTCCTTTAAAAAGTGCCCTAAATCCGTTGGGCACTGTTTCGTATCCTGAGATAACAACCACTGTAACGTATAAAATTTCTGCTAAAATCTTTTGACTGGTAAAGAAATCCAAATATAATGCGGTGGCTAGAATTATGGCCGATATTCCGACGATATAGACGGCTTTAATCCTATTTTCAGGTTCTTTATCTTCATAAATATTCGTTGTGCAATATTTACATGTATCAGAGGGATCGTCTGTGTTGGGGCTGTTGATATTATTCCAGGGCATGTTCAACACCTAGTTCAATTATTTTTTTTACATGCTCGTCTGCAAGTGAATAATAGGCCATTTTACCCTGTTTCCGAAATTTTACAAGATTTTTACTTCGTAAAATTCTTAACTGATGGGATATTGTGGATTGATTAGCATTTAATGCAGCGGTCAGATCACAAACACAGAGTTCTCTTTGATATAATGATTGTAGGATCTTGAGTCTTGTTGGATCTCCAAATATCTTAAAATTCTCAGCTATAACTATGAGGATATCTTCATCAAGCATTTTGGATTTGACTTCTTTCACTGCTTTTTCATTGCTACTTTCGATTTCACAAACATCATCAACTTTCATATGTATGACTGTGCATATGAACATATATACTTATGTTTTAAAATATTTACATAATTTCTCAAATTATCTTTAATGGATAATTATAACCATTATTCCCTCTTCTTTATTGTGTTAATCGTTAAAACAAGGTTTCCTAAAATTTACTTAACTTTATTAATTGACAATTAATACATATAATGAAGAAATGGTCCAAATCAAAAAAGTCGATTTTGTTCTTATATTTAATAAAATTATTATAATTCTGATTTATATTAATAAAAATGGGTGATTTAATGTCATATCTTGTGTGTGAAGAATGCGGAAAATACTACGAACTTAAGGAGGGTAAAGACTCTTTCAGTTATGAAAAATGTTCTTGTGGAGGTAAATTAAGATATACCGACACATTAAACGGAACTAATAAAAAGGATATAACATTAAAAAGCTCTGAAATCACATGCACAATCTGTGGAACTAAAAATACTGACGGTTCAATGATATGTGCCACATGCGGAAGGAGATTGGAATCCAATCAACAGTTTAAAAATATTAACTCCTCCTTAAATAGGGGTATAAGTTGGATCGGGATTGCTATTGGGTTTGGGTTTCTTTTAACCGCCATAATGTTTGGTATTGTGGCAATTTTTGGTACAAACATTCCCCAAAATGCATCAGACATCCCGTACAACCTTTTAGTAAAGTTTGGAATTCTTGCTATGGTTCTGCTTGTTGTGTCTGGTATAATATCCTCATTGATTGGGGGCAGTGCAAAATTCAAAAATGGTCTTATAAACGGTGGATTGGTTGGAGTAATCTTGGGATTGATTGTTGGTGCTACTTCAGGTTCAGTATTATCTATTGCAGCTTTAGCAATTTTTGGATCTTTAACAGGGCTTGGAGGATTTTTTGGAACAATTTTAATGAGAAGATTTCATAAATAATTTAGGATATACTCTTCTAAAATTAAACTTTTATTTATTAAAAGGAAAATAAAGATAGATAAACTTACAATCTGCCTCTCATCAGTTTTTTACTGAGTTTATCCATTTTCTTAGCATCATTTATTTGTCTTTCCATCTTACTATCTTCAATCAAAACACCGCCCTGATATCCACATTTCATACAAGTCCATATTCCAGTTTCTGGCACGAGTATTTTAATCCTTTTTGAACCACATTTAGGGCATATTTTTATTTTTCCCATAAAAAAAATCCCTCCTTAAAAAATAATCATATTTTCTATAGATTTTTGTCGTATTAAAGCTATTTATATTTAGATAGGATCGAGAGAAATGTTTAAAATATAATATAAAAAAAAATATAAAAACCTCTTAAAAACTTTAGAATTCTGTTTTAAATAATAGAAGTAAAAATAAGTGCCGTGGGCCGGACTTGAACCAGCGACATCCAGATCTTCAGTCTGGCGTTCTCCCAACTGAACTACCACGGCAAATGGGCCGGACGAGATTCGAACTCGTGATCACCTCCGTGTCAGGGAGGTATCATACCCCTAGACCACCGGCCCAAAATGAGTCCATCTTGAATATAACTCTATTCCTATTTAATGTTTTGCATAGGTGAACCTAATTCTGCTCTCGCATTAGACCTATACCTTTATAAACAAATGTAGATTCAGGATACAACATTTACTATGCAATTACATGAAGATATACTTGACTATTGCTTAGAAGAAATCTCGGAAAGAATTCAAGGGAACTGCTTGTTTTGAACAATACATTGAAAACAAATATCACAATAAACAAAGTACCATAAACACACCCACCCAAATATAACTCCAAATAAATACCATACAAAAATCAAATTCAACTATAATAAAAACAATATCAAATACAGTACCAATTCAACACAATGGAGCAGCCAATAGTTGGATGGATATTAACTATTTTGAATAGTCAGGGTTACATTAATTATTAATATCAAAATGATACTCCTGCTTTTCCAATGTCTAATGTTAAAAATTAAAATAATTAATAATACATTTAAAAAACCATTTAAATTCTTAAATTTAATAAATCACTTTAAATCTCATTTTAACGCACTGTTTTAGATTAAAATAACCATAAATTATATGAAATACTCTTAAAAAATAGGCGAAAATGGATTTAAGTCCGTTGAAAATCGTAGAGTAATAAATTTTATATGAGTTAGTCTACATAGTAAAGAAGGAAGAAAAAGTTTCGTTAAAATTTAAGGGGGAATTTTATTGAATATCGGAGATCCAATTAAAACAACTGTTGAAGAAATTCGTAAAGTTTTAAATATAGAAAATGTGGTCGGAGAAACAATAGAATCCGATGATAAAATTTTAATTCCTATTACTAGAATGGGTATGGGATTCGGAGCAGGTATGGGTGAAGGTAAAGGTTCAGATGATATGAGTGGAGCTGGAGCTGGAGCTGGTGGGGCTGCTGGTATTGAACCAATCGCTGTTATCGTTGTATTCAAGGGAGTAAGTGGTCCTGAAGGAGTTAAGGTAATGTCATTAAAAGCTCCAGACCCATTAACAAGGGCTATAGGTGAAATAAGTAACGCTGCTGTTGAAATTATGAGCCAGGGCAGCAAAATGATGAAAGAAAAAGGTCAAAAAAAGAAAGAAGCCAAAATTGACACTAAGAAAGGCGAAGTCGAATTTAAAGCAGATAAGAATAAAGCTAAGCTTAATATTAAAGAGAAATAAATAACAATTAAACATAATTTCGGAGAACAACAGTGATCAACCTAATATTTCTCATAATACTTGTTATAATAATATTATTAATATTAATAGCAAGTATTACGTTGATCCCATTTCATATAACTCTGAACCTGGATAATAATGGTTTAGATTATAAGGGATACTTCAAGGTAACTTGGCTCAGGTTAAGGATTCTTCAAAGGGAAGTACCAACAAAGGAAGAAGAGAAGGAAGAGAAAAAGGAAGTTGAGAAGAAAGCTAAGGCAGAATGGAATCTTAACAGAATTATAAAGATTTTCAACCTTTTTTTAGAATCNNACCTTGCTTTAGGAATGGACAGTCCTGTAGATACAGCACAAATAGCTGGTTTTTTCTGGTCGCTACTTCCAACTGTGAATTTAATTCCAAAGGTCTCAATTCATATGAATCCAGTATTTATGAAATCCACATTTGAGGGAAATTTAGAATTCGAACTCAAAATCAGACTCTTTTGGATTGCTTTGGAAGGGATAAAAGCTATAACTAAAAAGCCTGTAAGAAGTTTAATAAACGAGGTTAGAGCCTAAAGAAATAATAATAAATAAAAAAAATTATTATATAATGTTCCTGTGTGTTTCCTGATATTTTATGATATTAAAAACGGTATCGGCACTATTATGACTCCAAAAACAAGAAAGGTAAAGGAAGTTGGTAAGATGTTTCAGATCGGTGAAAGAACCTTTTATCCGATTATTGAAATTTCAACTGTTGAAATGGAAACATCGTTTGTTGAATCTATTTCTCCAATAGCATTAGTTGTTGTGGAATCATTAAAAAAATATATATTGCCACTAACTGAAGATGAAGTTGATTCTGCAGAGATCATAGATCTGTTTAATTTTACATAAGACCATCTAAAATCCATTGTCAATGGGTTATAGGATTAGAACCTTAAATAACGATAATTTTACAACAAACAGGATATTTAATGTATTTATTTGAATAATGCATCGATATTTAATATTTTTATTTTAATGATATCCTGCTTAAAGGATAAACAAATTGAAAATTCCATGGCTTTTGAAAACGATTTTTGAAAAATAGGGATTTTTTTTAAGGATTTGTGAAATAAAAAAGTAAATGGAATTGATAAAAACAAATTATTTTTAATCAATTTTCATGAATTCTGAATTTGATGCACCGCAGATAGGGCATTTTTCAGGAGCTCCATCTTCCACAGTGTTACCACATAGTGCACAAACATAATAATCAACTTCAGAATTGTCTCCGAGTTTTTCTAATGCCTGTTTATAAAGGGTTGCGTGGATTTGTTCAACCTTATTTGCAACATCAAAGGTCCAAAATGCTGTATCATTTTTTTCAGCCTTTGCTTCGGCAATAAAATTAGGATACATATCTGTAAACTCTTCTGTTTCACCTGCTATAGCTGCTTGAAGGTTTTCTTTAGTTTCGTCTATTCCACCAGCGATTTCAAGGTGATTGTGAGCGTGTACAGTTTCAGCAGCCGCTGCTGCTCTGAACAATTTTGCAACTTGTTTAAAACCTTCTTGATCAGCTTTCTTAGCAAAAGCCAGATATTTTCTGTTGGCTTGTGATTCTCCTGCAAATGCTTCCATTAAATTTTCTTTTGAGCTCATATTTCTACCTCTTTATATTTATTAATATTAATATCTGTACACTTAATTTGGTAACTACTCCATTAAAATTGTTTTGTATCTTGAATTCTAGATGAATTTGTTGATTTTAGATAATAACCCCTAAATAATTCAATTATAAACCCGTATAATTCAAAATAAATATCATAAAAAGGTTATACATTACTTAATAAAATTTATTAGATTTAGATATTAGTCTAATTAAAATAGGTTGTAATTTTTTATAAATCGATATAATAATTTAAAATTTAGAACAAATAA
>PLTK01000050.1 GCA_003164415.1 Methanobacterium sp.
CCATTCATAAACATTTCAAGGGTATTATTTGATGGTTCATATTGATAAACCCCCTCTTTAAGTCCTGTTACATTTGGTCCAGCTATAACATATACTTCCAGAGGATAAACTTGTCCTGCTGAAGGTGTCGCCCTTAACTGGTACTGGGTATTTGTAATTCCCTGAGCAGACCATAATATCTGCGATACATTGTCTAATGTGACACTTTCATTTGAATAGTGTCTAACTGAACGTCTGTTCTCAATGGCTGCTTCAACAGATAAATTTCCTGTTAACTGCGGGGCCGGTAGGGACACTGTACCGATTACCTGACGGTTGTTGTAAGTGGTTTTATTTGTTCCTGAAAAATAATATGCACTGGAAACTCCTATAAATATTATTACAAGACATATTATAACCAATTTTCTCTTTCTATCCATTTTTATACATCCTAACTATCATATCTTTAGAATATAATTCGTATTTATAATCAAAATTTATTTATTGACCGGATATCAATGTATAATTTATATGTCGTATGATATTATTTTAATAGGTACTATTTCCGTAATTGTATACCTTTTTAGCTATGCTCTTTACAGTACTAACACCATTAGCAGGAAATTACACCAAAGAGTTTGGAACATTATTATTTTAATAAGTTTTTTGTTAACATTTGGTATGGCTTATTTGCAAACAGCTCTCACAGAGTTTGCATTAAACATCCCAATAGTTCCTGATCTGATCTATTGGCATGGGGAGATAGGTATACTCTTCTTTTTTGTCCTATTATTCCATTTACAAATTAACTGGGGTTCGCTTAAAAAATTAGTGTACAGTATCAACGAGTAATCTATAGTAAAAAAAACTTCTGGTAAAACCATGTTCGGACAATATTATCTACTTCCACTGACACTTCTTCTAATAATCCTATATACACTAACCTACTTTCTTTATACAGATGGTACAATATCAAAAAAAACATATAAGCTCATATGGTTGATTGTATTAATTGTTAGTTCTTTAATTGTCAGTATCGTAGGGATTATATTGGAATATTATATTAATTATCAGATCTTCCCTATAGATTCGAACTTGATTTTCTGGCATGTGGAAGCAGGAATTATTGCAACGCTATCTGGGGTTTTCCACATCCATATTTATTGGAAAAAATTTAAGAATATATTTTTATAAAAAAAAGAATTTAGGTTCCTAAATTCAGATCGGCATTACCGATACTAAATTTAGGTGGGTTTGATAGGCTGCTTCCATATATCCTGGCGGATAACATGTTATAAGTGTTAGTCCATAGGTTCCAGCAGCGAACTGTACTGGATTGGTTTTATAATCTGATTTAATATCTCCATTGCTTGTAACATTGTAGATATATTTTTTCTGAGTGAGATAGTCGGTTATTATGACTTGATCTCCTGCTGTAAGCTGGTATGTGTTGTTAAATGGTGCACTGTATCTTGTGTGGTGACCTAAAAGACCTACTGTACCATTTTGTCCCGGATAAAAACTGGTTGCTATATGATAGACCGATCCATAATGGTTCACTGTATCATCGCTTATATTCCAGTTTAATCCTAGTGATGGCATTGAAACTTGCCCAATCACGACGGTGTTTGGAAGTGTTGTATTTTTGATGGTCAAATTTTGAGTTACTGACGAAATCTCTGGACTTTTCATATTTATGTCCAAGTCTGTTGTGGTGAAAATGATGCTGTAAAGGGCATTGTTTTTGTTGATCCACAACTCTGTTCTTTGTATGGTTGTGCCGTTAATTTTCATTTGATAAATATCGCTGGTTATATTATTTCCATTAGGATCTGATGTTCCATGTGATATTAACTTGAAACCCGACTGATTTTCCGGTACATTCAATGTAAAGTTTTCTGATGGACTGTATCCAACAGGCATCAGTTGTCTGTTAACACTAACAGTTAAATTACTTTTAGGATCCGAAAATGCAACAATCTGAGAATCGTGTGTCTGATTAGTTTTTTCCCATGTGTCTGGATAGTTAAATGATATTTCATCCTTTTGATATAGGCTTGTTTTTACTTCTTTTCCTGAAAAAACAACTGCTGTGAAAGCAACACCTATAATAATAACACAAATAGCTACAATTAAATAATTTAATTTAGATTTTACCAAATAAATTCCCTCCAAACATAATTTCCCATCATTAAACTATTTTATATTAAATTAACCCGGAATATTTAATTATTATAAACATAAATTGATTTAACTAAATATTTTATATATAATACTGAATTTTCATGTTATTCTAACAATATTTATACTTGTCTTTAATACAAAACGCTTAGAATGTAATAAATAACAATTTTACAATAAAAGAAAGCTTAATGTAGTATTTATTGCCAGAATATAAAGTGGAGTGATGTTACATTGGACTTTGTTCTCATAGATGCCCTAGTTGTTATTTTTATTTCCATTATCATCATTTGGATAATGTGGTCAGCGGTTATAGGCGCAGGGTTTGAGCCGACATCAAGGGATTTAGTAACAAAAATGCTTGAAATGGCAGAAATTGGACCGGATGATGTTTTATACGATCTTGGTTCTGGAGACGGTAGAATTGTTATTGAAGCTGTGAAGAGTTATGGAGCGAGAGCTGTGGGAATTGAAGCAGATCCCATACGTGTTCTATGGTCTCGTATAGTCCTATTTTTTTACGGAATTCAGGATAAGTCACAAATTAAATGGGGAAATTTTTTCAACCAGGATATTGTAGATGCTACAGCAGTAACACTTTTTTTGGGAGGTAAAACCAATCAAAGACTCAAAGAAAAACTTATAAAAGAATTAAAACCAGGAACTGTTGTTGTATCATATATATGGAAATTTCATGGATGGACCCCAGTTGAGATCAATTATACTGATAAAATTTATTTATATAAAATCGGTACAAGCAATGTATAATTTGTATTCAAATTGCCCAATTAGTTAAAGAATATTCTGATTAATTCTATTAATCTCTTTGTCATTAATAAATTAAATTCAAAGTAATATCCATAGCTAAATCCTCATATTATAAACTTAATTTGTTTAAGCATCGGTTTATTGTTATATATGAACTTAACACCGGGTTAAGATTCATTTGATATGCTGATTTGATCATTTAATATCTTAAATTATTTAGATTCGACCAATTAATCTATGGAGATTTTTAATACATTTGGAAATTGGAAGTTTTATATATGTTAGGAGGTGCTTGTTCTCAGTTGGGATTATGAATTGAAATTTTAGTATATAATTGATTTAGTGGGGTCTGAAAAAATTGTAACATAGTTATTTATCTATTAATCAACAATATTTTGTAAGAACATATATAAATTTAAATAGGAATTAACGATTTCATTGATGTTAGTAAAAAAATTGGATGATATTAGTCAGATGTAAGTTTTATATTATAAAAAAACATTATTTTATTATTTAGGCTTTTTTACAGCTTAATACTCATTAAGGATAGATATTTTGGTATAATCATATTATATTTAACTATTTATGTTTCTATTTCTGTAAAAGATAATTATGATCAAAGGAGTAGGTTTTGAATGGTTTATGTTCCAGATTCAGTGAGTTTATTATCGGGTAAGAATGCTCTCATATTATTTTTTGGAGTTTATCTTACTGTAATTATAAATTTAATAAGAAAGTACCGTACATTCGATATTTACCTGTTCTTTTCTAGGGATCAATCAAAAAGAATTCGTTCCATGCGTAGATTTATTACTGGCTTTATAATAATCGATGTAATGCCTATTTTATGGTTTTTAGTACTTTATACATTTGTTATTCCAAATGAACCCGGACCATTTCCAATTATGGCAGCAGCATTTGCAGCGCTATCAATCTTAGGTTTTGCACGTATTCTCCATTCTGTTATAGCAACAGAAAAACATGGAAAATTCTACTCTGAGAATGATTTTAAGACGGTCATGTCAAAATGGGGAAGGGGTGACGATCCAGATAACAGTTTTAAAGCCCATTTCATAACAGGATTCTCTTATCTGATCATATTCCCGGTTATAGCCTATTTAATTATACTCATATGAGGGATAAAAACTAAAATAAAAAATATATTGGACTAAAGGTGTTTAAATGGGTTATTTAATTTGCAGTAAATGCAAGAGTTACTACAAACTACAATCTGGTGAATCTGCAAAAAAATTTGTTGATAAATGTGATTGTGGTGGTAAACTTAGATATGTTGAAAATTTAGATTTTGTTGATCCCAATTGGAAACAAGTTTCATTAAGGAAAAAAGTTACCAGAAGAGAAATATTAAGAAATAAGATACAATCTGTGCGTTCTATCGGAAAAATGGATTTGAAAAATCGATTGGTTACAATTTTTAATGATAAATTCGGAAGACGAGTGTATAATGCTAAAGATTGGAATAGAAAACATAAATCTCCCTATGGGATGGAAACAGGTTTTATAAATTCTATCCTGAGTGAGCTTAACTTCTATAATATCCAATGGGCTTTGGTAATCCCTGTAGCAATTGCAATAACTATAATATTTACAATTACACATGGTATTTTTAGTCTACTAATTCTGGTATTGTTAGCAGCTGTTGGTTACATGTTTAATGACCAAATAATTGGAACTAAAAATGCTATAGTTACCGGGGCAATTTCCTTCTTTTTAGGAAGTTTATTTACAGGTTCATTTCTCCTTTTGATACCATTAACTCTATTGGGAGCAATTAATGGGGCTATATGTGGCTGGATAGGAGGATACATAAAAACAAGGATGTGATTAATCACATTAAACATCTTAACTCTTTTTATCCATTAAAAACAAGATATTACAGACGTTATTTTAATATAATAATTTTAAACATGTCATGGAAAGATTTAATTTTAAACTTATTTTGATGTTAAAAAAAATAAAAAAAAGTAAGAAATTTGGTTCAATTATCTTGCTTAGGTGGTTGAATTATATTTTGACATTTACCATCCAGAACAGTAACTATTCTTTCGGCCATTTGACCTACGTATGGTTCGTGTGTGACCATGACCAATGTTACATTCTCTTTGGAGTGAAGATCCTTTAACAAGTTCAGTATAACCTCACCAGTTTTAGAGTCTAAAGAACCAGTTGGTTCATCTGCCAATATTATTGATGGATGATTTACCAGAGCACGGGCAATAGCCACTCTCTGTCTTTCACCACCAGATAATTTGGTTGGTTTCTGGTTGATTTTATCTTCAAGATTAACTGCTTTTAAAAGTTCCAATGCCCTTTTTTTCATATCCTTGGACGATGTTTTGGTTTCAAACATTGGTATTTGTACATTCTCAAGCACACTTAGGTTTGGAATTAAATTGTGCATCTGAAACACAAAACCTATCTCCTTTGACCTGAATTCGTATAGCTTTTTGGTTTTCATCAAGTCAATACCAGCCACCTTTATCGAACCTTCATCAGCACGGTCGAGAGCACCAATCATGTTAAGTAACGATGATTTTCCAGATCCTGAAGGACCCATAATGGATATGAATTCACCCTTTTTAACTTCCAGGTCCATGCCATTAAGGGCCTTTATTTTACCATTATCATAACTTTTTTTCAGTCCTTTAATCTCGATGATGTTTTCATTATTCATAGCGCAGTGCCTCCGTTGGTGATAGTCTTGAAGCTCTGTATGCTGGATACAAACCGCCTATAACACCCACAAGGAATGCTACTACAAATGCTCTTAGGAATATATCGTATGCAAATGATGGTTTAATTATTCCACCAACAGATGGGCTCAATGTTAATATGAGTTCAACCCCAACAACAGCGACTATTGTACCAATGACAAACGCGAGTAGCGTTAATACTATAGATTCTCCAAGTATCATACCGAGTATTCTTCTATCTCTCCATCCAACAGCTTTTAATACTCCTATTTCCCTTGTTCTTTCATAAACAGACATTATCATGGTATTTATAACACCAACAGCTCCAATAAATATTGCTAGGAGTGAAATTGCCCAGCTTGCAGTGTTTATGAAACTTAGTCCCTGATTTATTCTGTTGGCTTCATCAGCTGCAGTTGTTGTGGAAAGTTGGTTGGGATATGCGTTTTCTATTGATTGGCTGACTGTGGTCACATTTGCATTATCCGTTACCTTAACTAACACGTCGCTAATCTTGTTTGGGTTGTTTGTTAAATTTTGGAGAGTTGAAAGGGGCATCATAATCCCTGCATCGGTTATGAAATTTCCTGTTTCGTAGGTTCCAGTGATTGTGAAGTTTTTGCCGTACAGATCTATGGTGTCTCCAACTGTTTTGTTAAGACTCTGAGCTATAGTTGTACCCATTATAACTTGATTTGTACTGGTATTGGTAAACTCAGTACCATTAACAGTATCTATACCTATCAAACTCAACTTGCTGGCATCTATTCCTGTTATTGATACTCCACCTTCAGCGCCAAAACCGCCAGCAGAGCTGTTGGTAGTTGTGGCTGATACAGTTGTGGATGTGTTAGTTGCTCTTAAAATTCCGGTTGTATCCTTAACACCACTTATATTAAGAAGTGAAGAGGCCAGTGATTCATTGAGTGATCCACCCGATCCGAAACTGCTTGAACCTGTTTGAATTACAGTTATTTCAGCTGCACCCGCCTTAAGGGTACTTTGTGTGGAGTTTTCTAATCCTCCAGTAACCATTCCTAGGGCCACGATAACTATTATTCCAATAGATATCCCAACGATAGCAAGGGCACTTCTTGTTTTGTTTCTGAATGGATTTTTTACCACCAGCGATAAAAATGACATAATTAACTTCTTTTCACAACCTTTTATAGTACCTATGCACAATTCTCACCCAAATCTTGTTGAACCTTTTACTATGAAATCCTACTCATAATCATTGCATGGTTTATAATTTCTGGGAAATTGTAATTATTTTATTTATTTTTTCTAAATTATATTATTTATATGTAAAAAAATATGATCTGTTCATTCAAATATCAAAGATTAAGTTAAATCATAAAAAAAATAATTGAAGTGGATAGTTATTTTATTCAATTTTCACTTTGATTTTTTCTTCCTGAACTTTAGGAAGTTCAATTGTTAAGACTGAGTCCGCAAAGCTTGCTGAAACTTTTTTAACGTCAATTATAACTGGAAGTGGTATAATTCTAACAGTTTCACCATAATTTCTTTCATTTTTGATGAACTCCAGATTTTCATCTTTTTCTTCGAATTTTGCAACGATCTCGACGGAATCTTCGGTAATGTTTACATTAATATCTTCTTTTGATAGTGGTGGAAGGTCGGTCTTGATTATTATACTGTTTTCTGTCTTTATGACATCTGTAAGAAGTTTTTCACCAGCAGTATAATCGGCTATTGTTTTTCCAAATTCTTCCTGTTTATCCTTCAAACTGCTGATAAATTCGTTTATCATACTTTCTGCTTGAGTTCTTGTTTTTTCAGCATTCTCTTTGAATTCGGCAGATCTTTCGGAGGCATTTTCCTTTATTTCAGCTGTTTTATTGGTAGTTGTTTCCTTTATTTCATCTGTTTTCATGAGAGCACTATCTTTTGCATCTGCTGTCTTTTTTAAAGCACCTTTTTTCACTTCAATGGCATTATTCTTGAGTTCTTCTTGTTTTACCAGTGTTTTTGCTTTTACTTCGTCAGCTTTATTTTTTGCTAGTAATGTTTTTTTCTGTAATTCATCCTTCATTGCATCTTTCTTCTTAGACATACAATTCACCTCAAGTTTTTTTTATCTTGATTCAATATTGATTTGAAGCTGAATTAAATTTTCTATAAATTTTTTTTAAATGAACTGTGTTTCTGTATGTTTTAAAGACAATAACTCTTTTCGGATAGGTTTGTATTTTTTTTGTAGATATTTTTAATAAATAATTTTCAATTTATTCTTTATCAGATTTTGAAGGGATTTATTTATATATAATAAAACCAATATTATAGTAACCCAAATTAACTAAAACATATTCATGATTTGATATAAGTTTAATATAACAAATTCAAGCTTCACATTAAAAGAGGTGATATTAATGCTTAAAAATATTTATAAATATCAAAATTATCTTAGAAATCAAATCCCTACATTTGGACCACTTTATACATCGTTTGTGGTAGTTGTTGAAATGCAGATGGAAGATTTACACGTACTAGAATCTGTGTGCTGTCTCGATGAAATGGCTGAAATTGGATAGATAAAAAAAAATAACCCAAATCCTTAATATTTAATTTTTTTATAATATCCAAAACAAACTTTAGACATCTACCGAATAACTTTTTTAAATATTTTTTAATTAAATCAAATTTATTGTATCGAAATTAGATTAGCATATATAATATGTAACCAGATTAATTTTAAATAACAAAATTGTTTAACTATAATATTATAGGATTTCGGAGGATAAATAATGATTATAGAAATTATAATTCTAATAGTGGTAATTTTACTGGTTATTTATGCTGTTTCGCTTTATAACAGTTTGATAACCCTTAGAAATCGTGTTAAAAATGCATGGTCACAGATAGATGTCCAACTTAAAAGAAGAACCGATCTTATTCCAAACTTGGTTGAGACTGTAAAGGGTTATGCAACCCATGAGAGGGGTGTTTTTGAGAATGTAACCAAGGCAAGATCAGGACTTATGAATGCAACCACGGTAAAAGAAACCGCAGAAGCAAATAATCAGCTAACAGAAACATTAAAATCTTTATTTGCTGTTGCTGAAAATTATCCCGATCTTAAGGCCAGTGAAAACTTTAGAGAACTGCAGAATACCCTATCAGAAACAGAGGATAAGATTGCATATTCCCGTCAGTTTTACAACGACACAGTTTTAATGTACAACAACAAGGTACAGATGTTTCCAAGCAACTTGATAGCTAATACATTCCATTTCTCCGAAGCAGAATTCTTTGAAGTTGCTGAAACAGAAAAAACAGTTCCAAAAGTAAAATTTTAGGTGGAAAATATGGATAAAACTGTTTATATAGCTTTAACCGTCTTTTTTTCAATCTCTCTACTTGCAGGTACAGGAGCATCATTTGCAGCTAATAACAACAGCTATTCAATACCCCTCATAAACGAGGATCTATATGTACAGAGCGATGGAACACTCCATGTTAAGGAGGTTATCCACTACTCATTCATTGGAACCTTCCATGGAATATACAGAGACATACCTTTAACAGGTTCTCAGCAAATATCCGATGTTAAAGTAACATCAACGGGTGCATATTCGAATTACACCATAATAAATGACGGAACAACTAAACGCATACAAGTTTTCCTCTATTCAAATCCTGGAAAAACAATTCCAATCACCAATAGAAATGTGGATGTAACCATTCAATACAATTTTCTAAACGGTATCAATGTATACAATGATGTAGGGGAATTACAGTACAAACTGATTGGTCAAAGTTGGGCAGTGGCTGTGGGAAAGGTTATTGCAAATATCCATGTAAACTCTAGTCAAGGTGTACGTTACTGGCTAAACCCACCGTACTATGCAACAAATTCAAGCTGGAACAACAATGTACTGCAGATAACGAGTACAAGTATCCCATCGGGACAGTACTTCGAAGTAAGAATGGTCATACCAAAAAATCAGTTTTTAGCTAATCCCATAAACGCCAACAGAATAAATCAAAATGGATTAAGTAGTATAATATCTATTCAAAACGATTATCAGAACAGTCTTAACTTTAAAACTGCATTGTACCATATATTATCAATTTTAATGTTACTGGCACTATTCATACCACTAATAATCTACCTACGTTATGGAAGAGAACCAAGAATTGATTACAATGCAGAATATGAAAGAGACATACCAACAAATGATCCACCGGCCATTGTTAATGCGATATGCGGGTCGGGATTATCAAAGAAAATTGGAAAACCAGATATGGATGGTTTTAAAGCTACTATAATGGATCTAATCAATAGGAAATATCTTACTATAGAAAAGGAACACTCTGATATGGAGGGTTATGGATTAAGGGAGCCTATGTTTTTAAAGGTTAATGCTGATAAGGATTCTTCGACTCTAGAAGAATTTGAACTCGATGTATTGAATTTCCTTAAAAGATTTGAGGAGAATGGCCTAATATCAATGGACAGAATTTCAGATGATCTTTCGGATCCACAAATAGCAGACAATTTCAGAAACACCTACAACAGCTGGACAAATGATATTAAATCCAAATTTTTAGATGATAATGAACTTAAAAAGTTTTTCAACAGAAAGGGTGATTCACTTCTAAAAATATTTGGAGGTTTTAGCCTGGTTGTCGCTGCGATTGTGTTCATCTTTACCATAACCGATTCCCTACCTGCAGCAAGAATAGCCCTTTTAATGTCAATTATACTGGGGCTTGTGGCAATTATTTCAATTATACTTCCCGAAAAGATAGCTGGACAGTGGACTACCTATGGTGAGGAATATGATGCTAAGTGGCATAATTTTAAACGATATATTAAGGATTTCAGTCTGATAAAAGAATATCCTCCCGATTCAATTGCTATCTGGAACAAGTATCTGGTTTATGCAACGGCTCTTGGTGCTGCTGATGCAGTTAAAAAAGCCATGGAACTAAACGTGCCTGGTGAACAACTAGAAGCAAGTGAAATTTACATGTTCTACTATTTCGGTGGAGATATGCTCCTTACATCAGCATTTAATATTGGTATAAACCCGGCATCAGGAGCTCTTGATACTTTGGACACCATTGGAAATATTGGTGGTGGTTTTGGCGGAGGTGGAGGAGGAGCATTCTAAAGAAAATATAAAAAAAATTGTATTAATCTGGAATATTCCACAAACTATCTTAATATTTTTTTAGTGGATTCGCTTAAAAATATAAATTGATAAAGTCTTGAATAGTAGTATAATCTAAAAATTGGGGGATTTGATGGATGTATGAATATGGGATTGAATTTTATGAAGATCTTATAGACTATGTTCTTAACAGATTCCAAGTGGACACCCGAAATTACAAGATTTTGCTGTTAACGGATCCAGAATTTGATGTTTTCAACTATGAATGTGATGTTGTTAAAACCTTTTATTATATGATAACCCTCAATAATGAATTTGGATTTAACATCTACAGGGATAAATATTATGGGATGTTAACAAAAGAATATGGGGAGTTTTTTTATCAAAGTGAGGATGATTCATATATATCTGCTGCTTTAATTCATATTAACAAGGTATATAATACAATTGCTCCAGTATACGGTGCAATTGAAATTTTAAATGATTATAAAGGTACTGATAAAGATGTCTCTTTTTTGTATAAACTTCTAAC
>PLTK01000192.1 GCA_003164415.1 Methanobacterium sp.
GCCCGTTTTACAACAGACTGTAATCGTTGCAGCTGCAGTTCTCTTGTTTCTTCTGCAGACATACATTCGGCCTCTTTATTCCAGATCATTGTGTCCTCCCCTATAAAATTTATAAACTTAAAAGAATGAATCAAATTTTAATTTAATAATAAATCTAGTTAAAGATTACTATGTACATTTCCATGCTTAATAAAAAAATTATCAAACCATTAAAATATGAAATAATAGAGATTTAAAATTCTTACTTCAAAACTGGTACTACCAACTTTCAAATAGTGCATTATAAACGTTTAAAATGTTTAATGGAATATTTTTATTCGATTATTGATATCTGTATATAGTACATTATATTCTATAAAAAAAAGTTGATAAATAGAAACCTTAGGATTATATTAAAGTTAAGTAGATAATATTGTCTTTAATATGATTTTTAATCCTCTTTTGGCCATATTTTACAAATTAATTAGGAACAGATAATATATAGTTAGGGCTATTGCTACAATTAACAAATTCACTACCAAACGTTTCCAAAATTCATATCTAAAATATTTAAAATCTATATATACCATTACAACTACGAATAAAATTACAAAAAGTATATTGATAATTAGGTTCGCCATTTAACCACCAAATTTTTTTTTATTAACTTATTATTATTTTAACCTTTATTTTATAATGTCTAATATCTTTTTGATTGAATATTTTAATTAAAATGTATCTAAGAAAAACATGTTAAAAAAATAAGATTTTAATAAACTATTAGATCATGAAAATAATATGCCATGAAATTTTAGTGCATATTGTTTTTAATATAACATCTGATAATGAAATAGAATATGTGGGATTTTACTTGGAAAGGATAGGCTTGTGTAATATTATAATTAGTCATGATAAATTCAAACCAACCGTTGGGCTCTATTAGATATTCTTGCAGCCTAATTATCTTAGTTAATTTTTTATGGATAAAAATACATATATTAGTCTAGGATTTGATTAGTTTCGGTTTTTCAAATATGAATTTGAATAGTTCAGTGGAATATTTTCATGGAGGTATTTGTTTATGGATAAATATAGATGTGGAATATGTGGATATGTGTACGATCCTGAAAAGGGCGAACCAAGAAATAACAATGCTCCAGGGACTGCTTTTGAAGATCTGCCTGAAAAATGGTTCTGCCCATCATGTGGTGCTGCTAAAAGACGTTTTAGAGTTACTAAAAGACCATAATATAATATATTTNNTTAAGCCAGGTTTCGGTTTTACGGTTTACCTCACATATCATAAAGAATAAATCTTTAAACATTGCAAAAAAAAGAGAATTTATTAGGTATGGTTAAAGAATTTTTTTACAATTTTGTAGGTAGGGAAAATGTTTTTTTATAATATTCTTCAAATTCGGCCCTATAATCAAATAATCTTGACCGATCCTCTTTATTATCAAAAAATATGGTCATTCCAATGATTACTCTATCATCTTCCTTCTCATAATAAACTTGTAGATGAACCTCATCTGGTGCTAATTTAAAGTGTTCCTCTAATGATTCCTGAACTAGAATACAAGAGTCCGCATGGAGTTCATCATCATAAAACATCAATGTTTCTATTATGTCTTTATCCATATCACCTATCGGTTTAGCTTTAATTCCCGGTTTTTCAGTTATTAATCCTTTATAATGTAACATTCTAATTTCCCCATAATAATATTATATATCTCATAACTTATTTAATTTTCAGAGGCAAGATGTTTCATCTCTGTATTTACCATAGTAAAGTTGTACATAAAATCATTTGAAAAAATAGAATTTTTCATAATTAGATCGAGACGGACGCTATATGTTATTATATTATTCGATTAACTATTTCTGTTTTTATCTATCAGAATTAGAGGATTTTATATAATTGATTTATCATCTTTTATACTTCCTTGAGTAAATTCCAAATTCTTCCTAGAATATACAATAATATAGTTGATCACTTTTTGGATATTACATTTACATAAAATTATTAATATACCCAAGAAAATAGCTTTAATTAAAGTTGAGGAGATAATATGGGAATAATTGAGCTTCTTGAAGATGATGAAAAAGAAAATGTAGAATTTAAAACTTCTTTAGAACATTATGCAATAATGAAAGCTATTCTGCATTTTCTAATAAAAGAGGTGGAACAATTATTGTAGGCATATCTGACCAACAAGATATTATATGAGTAGATATTGGAAGAAATACACTCGAAAATTTAGCAAATAACATAAGAAGAGAAACTGATCCACAAGTTTTTCCTTAATCAATGATTCAGAATTAGATGATAAAAAAGTCATAGAAATAGAAGTTTCAGAAAGTACTTCTAAACCCATTTTTTATCTAGACAAAGCATACATCAGAGTTGGAAAAAGTAATCAAAAACTTTCAAATAGATTGAATCTGATAAGAAACGAAAAATTAACCAACGCTGCTATCCTCCTCTTTGGTTTAAATTCTCAAAAATTTGGCGATACGATTTGCTGAAAAATATATCCAAAGAAGTGCAAAAATTGAAGGTATCGAAAGAATAGAAAAGTTTGAATATCCTATTGAAGTCATTAGAGAAGCCGTAACCAAACGCTATATGTCATCGTGATTATAGATAAATTCCAATGTACAATTACGTATATTTGATGATAGTATTGAAATATGGGGATGCGGACCACTACTCAAACCATTAACAGTCGAAGATTTGAAAATAGACCATGATTCTATAAGAAGAAATCATTTAATTGCAGAATGTTTCTTTGATATTGGATTTAATGAAAGATGGGGAACAGGAACCCAAAGAATAATCAAATCATGTATTGAAAACAACTTGCCAGAACCTCTTTTTGAGATTAAATCAGGAAGTTTAGTTGTCACAATTAGAAAATATAAATTTCCATTTTTAAAGGAGTTATTGCTAAGATTTAATACAAAATTAAAGATTCTGCAAAGAAATGCAAAACCTCTTAAAATTCAAGTTTATGATAATTATTAGGATTTGATGTATGGACAATTAAAATCATATCTTTTTTCGAGTGATATTTAAAAGAGTTGATATTTATGGAATATCGTAAATTGATCTACACGACTTTAGGGATAGTTCTTATAATTTTATTAATAATCCTCTTAATGGCAATTTTTATACATATAGCTACAATACAAGGAGATTAAGGAATTTTAAGAAAGAAATAAAATTAGGTCTATATTATATTTTTTGAAATTACTATAGTAATGTTGAGTGTTTAATAGCATCCCTTCTTAGAATTAGATGGTGTATTCAATTATTCTAAGGTCCATATTTACTATTCATACTCCCCGTAGTGACTAATTGATCATTTGGGTATTGTAAAGTAAAATGTTGTTCCTTCTCCTAGCTCTGATTCTGCCCATATCTTTCCATTATGTTGGATTATGATTTTTTCTGCAATTGCAAGCCCTATTCCTGTTCCTTCATATTCGTCTTTTGAGTGTAATCGTTGAAAGATGGTGAATATTCTTTCTAAGTGTTCTGGTGACATTCCAATTCCATTATCTTTTATGGCAAAGAGATATTTATTTGATTGTATAGTTGTTGTAATATCTATTTTAGGGGTTTCTGTGCTTCTATATTTTATGGAGTTGCTTATGATGTTCTGGAATAATAATTCTATTAACATCTCATCACCATATACTGTAGGTAATGTATCATAGATTATTTTAGCATTATTAATATCTATAGCATACTTTAAGTTGAGTTTAGTCTGTTCTAATACTTTATTAATATCTACTTTTTTGAAGTCTATTTTTTTCTGTGTTACTTTAGAGAATTCTAATAGATCATTTATCATATCATCTAGACGTTTTGCACCATCAACAGCAAATCCAATGAATTCATTTGCATCTTGATCTAACTGATCTGTATACCGTCTCTCAAGTAACTGTAAAAAACTTGTAATCATACGTAATGGTTCACGTAAATCATGGGAAGCTACATATGCGAAATGTTTTAGTTCATCATTAGATTTTGCAAGTTCTTCTGTGCGTTTTTTAACTTTTTCTTCAAGTTTATCTTGATATTCCCTTAATTCTGTTTCTGTTTCTTTGAATTTTGTGATATCATTGAAGAGAATGGCAACTTCCCTGCTTTCAGGTTCACCGATCTTAAAAGCATAAACATCATACCATCGATTCAGAGCCTTTGCTTCATTCACAAAGCGCATGGGTTTGCCGGTTAAAGCTATTTTGCCGTAGATTTCAAACCAATGTTCTTCATGGTCGGGAGCAAGATCACGCATTAATTTACCTTCAGCTTTAACGAGTCCAGTTTGTCCCTCAAAAGCTGGATTGATCTCTAAAAATCTGTAATCTATGGGTTTATTATTGTTATTGAAAATCACTTCGACAGTGCAAAAACCTTCATCTATTGAATTAAATAGTGTTAGATATTGTTTTTCACTTTTTTTACGTGCAATTGCATATCGGATTGAGCGTGTCAGTAGTTTACCATCAATTTCTTTTTTGATTAAATAATCTTGGGCACCTCTTTTCATGGCTAAAATTCCAAGTTCCTCATCATTTAATCCAGTTAAAACTATAATGGGTGTATTAGGAGAGATTTTATTAACATCTATTAATGTATTAATACCATCACTATCTGGCAATCCCAGATCTAATAAGATAATATCAAAATGTACATTATTTAAAGCATCCAACCCTTCTTCAAGAGACTCAACAACTTTTAATTCATATAAATTGTTAGATTCTTCTAAGATTTCTTCTAATAGGCCAGCATCTCCAGGATTGTCCTCAAAAAGTAATACTTCTATTATTTTGACTGATTTATTCATAGATACATCCTTAAAATAAATTATTTTTTAGAACTAGGTAATCTTACTACTTCAAGCCAAAAGTCTTCAATAGATCGAATTACTTTAATAAATTGATCAAAATCAACAGGTTTAGTTATGTATGAATTGGCATGTAGATCATATGATTTTAGTATATCTTCCTCTGCTTTGGATGTTGTTAAAACAACTACAGGTATTCTTTTTAGATCTTCATCGGTTTTTATTTCTTCAAGAACTTCACGTCCATCTTTTTGTGGTAAGTTTAAATCTAATAATATTATATCTGGTGTTGGCACTTTAGTAAAAGGTTCTTTTTTATGTAAAAAGTTCATAGCTTCTTCTCCATCTTCTGCTACATGGAGAATATTTCTAATTTTTGCATCTTCAAAAACTTCTTCGACTAATCCCACATCTCCTTCATTATCTTCCACTAAAAGAATTGTCACGGGGTTTATATCCATAATATATCATACTCCATTATTTTGGTAATGTAAAATAGAAAATTGAACCTTTTCCTAGTTCAGATTCTACCCATATAAGTCCGCCATGTCTTTCTATTATCTTTTTACATATTGCAAGGCCTATTCCTGTACCTGGGTAATCTCTTTTTTTATGCAATCGTTTAAAAACTTCAAATATCCTATCTGAATGTTTAGGATCAATTCCAATTCCATTATCTTGTACAGCAAACAACCACTGATTATCTTTTTCTGTTACTGAGATATTAATTTTGGGTTGTTCTTCACTCCTGAATTTTATAGCATTATTTATTAAATTTTGAAAAACTTGAGATATTTGAGTTTTATCAGCTATAATAATAGGTAATGGGTCATGTTTTAGGATAGCATTATTTTCATTGATTAAAACTTCTAAATTAGATAATACTTCAGTATAAATAGGTTCAAGATCGGTTGGTTTTAATTCATCTGCCTGTGTTGTGACTCTTGAGAAAGCTAAAAGATCATCTATCAAGTTTTGCATACGAGTTGCACCATCAACAGAAAAATTGATATATTTATCTGCTTTAGCATCCAACTTACCTTTATATTTCCTTTCTAAAAGCTGTAAATAACTGGCTATCATCCTTAAAGGTTCTTGTAAATCATGGGACGATACATATGCAAATTGTTCTAGCTCAGCATTTGAACGTGCTAATTCATCTAATCTTATTTTTAGAACTTTTTCTGCTTCTTTACGTTCTGTTATATCACGTGCAGATGCAAAAACTCCTATAACATTGTTAGAATCATCTTTATAAACAGAAGCATTATAAAGTACTGGTGTTAACTGTCCATTTTTATGTTTGATTTCCAAAGAATAATCTTTCACAAAACCTTCCTTGAAAACTTGTTTGTATCCTTCTTTGGCTTTATTTGGTTCTGTGAAATAGTCTGAGAAATCTGTGCCAATAATTTCATCTCTACTAAAACCAGTTGCAACTTCTGTGGAATTGTTTACATCTGTGATTTTTCCATCAGGTCCAATAGTAACTAGAGGATCTAAACTTGCTTCAAGTAAACTTCGATTATAAATATTCGACAATTTCAAAGCGTTTTCTGATTTTTTAAATTTAGTGATATCATTAAATAGAATAGCAACTTCTCGACTTTCATCACCACCTAATTTAAAAGCATATACATCATACCATCTATCTAAGGCTTCTGCTTCATTCACAAAGCGCATGGGTTTACCAGTCAAAGCTATTTTACCATAAATTTCAAACCAATGTTCTTCATGGTCTGGAGCAAGATCACGCATTAGTTTGCCTTGTGCTTCAAATAATCCGGTTTGATTTTCGAACGCAGGGTTAACTTCTAAAAAACGATAACCTATAGGATTATTATTATCATCAAAAATAACTTCTACAGTACAAAAACCCTCATCAATAGAATTGAATAAAGTTAGATAATGTTCTTTGCTTTGATTTAAAGAGTTATTAGTCTGTTCAAGTTCAAAAGTTCGTGCCTCTACCATCTCTTCTAACTGCTCACGATACTTATTTAACTCTGCTTCAGCTTGTTTACGTTCGGTTATATCATAATTAAAAGAAATAAATCTGGTTTTACCGTTAAGTTTAATTATCTCAGAACTACTGGTTATAATACGCTTTTCATTAAATTTAGTGTTCATTTCAAATTCTATATCATTTATTAATCCATCTTCTTTAGATTTATTTAGATATTGTTCACGTTCATTAACATCCAATATATTTAATTCTGCTGTATTATGGCCGATTAATTCATCTCTACTATAACCTGTTAACTTTGAATAACTTTCGTTAACATCAATAAATTTATTTTCATCACTTATTGTCATTGGAGCGGGATTAGCGTGAAATACTTTGAAAAATTTCTCTTCATTTTCACTTAAAGCCTGATTAACATCTCTTAATTCGATAGTTTGATCAATTAGTTCCTCGTTTGCAACTCGAAGTTCTTCAGTAGTACATTGTAACTCTTCATTTGATGTTTGAAGTTCCTCCGAAAGTAATTGTTCACTCTCAAGCAACTCTTGTTTACGTTTTTCAGCAAGTTTACGCTCAGTTATATCATGTGCAATAGTAGAAACACCTATAACTTTCCCATAAATATTTACTATGGGGGATACTGACAATGATACATCTATTAAGCTTCCATCTTTTCTTCTACGTAATGTATCATAATGTTTTAGGGATTCACCATTTTTAATCTTCTCCATAATCTGATCTATATCATTTTCAAGATTAGTTGGCAATAAAATAGAGATTGGTTTCCCAATTATCTCATCAGAAGGATAACCATACATTTTTTGTGCAGACTTATTCCAACTAGTAATATTTGCATTCAGATCTTTACCTATAATTGCATTATCTGAAGATTCTACAATGGCCGCTAACAAATTATTTGATTTTTCCAATTCCTTTCTTTCTGTAATGTCTTTAACTACATGGACACTGCCCATGAACTGATCATTATTATTGAATATTGGAGATACTGACACAGAATAGCAACCATTTAAACTTTCTATTTGGATTTCCTTCTCATGATATTTTTTGTCTTCAAGCAACTCCGAATGGGGACAAAAATCAGGAGGTAGGTCAGTTCCATGTACTAATGAGAAACATGTATGGCCAGTAAAATCCTCAGGCTTTCCATTTAAGCGATCTGCCATTGCTTTATTTACTTTTTTAATACGATGATTAACATCAATTATTGCAATAAGATCATGTAAAGCATTAAATGTATTTTCCCACTCAGCATTAGAGCGAATAAGATTTTTCTTTGGTTTATTGTTACATTCATTATTTGAAAACTCTTCATTGATCACAATTACCAACTCAAGATTTTAAAAAATATTTTTATCTTTATATCAACATTCTTTGTTAAGACTAGGATAATAATGTTTATGAATAAATTGTTTAATTTTTACTCTGATTATTGAAATCCTATCCTTTTTATTGTACGTTAACTCTTTATAAATAATTTTAAATTCTGACCCGTTTGTATATTCAGTTTAATTGTACCCTCAATCTGATTGGTTAGCATGTTTACTGGTTTCATGCCTGTGATTCGGTGTTTTGGAAATAAAGTTCTTTTAGAATTCTATTCCATTGTCACTGATGATAAGTTCATAATTATCATCTTTTGATATCACGTTTACATTGTGCTTTCCTATTTGCATAATGAATATTCTATCTGTTTTTCTACATACTGTTAGTACTACCCAACCAGATCATTCAACACCTGCTACTGCTTGAGTAAATTCTTTTTTAAATCTTTCAAAAGAACCAAAGTCCTTTTTATATATATTCTGCTATGGTTTCTGTGGGTTCTTCTCCATATGTATCTGCAGGTCCTATATTAGTCCAGAAATAATTATGGAGCACAAATCATCCTACATGAAAAGTTAATTCATTTGAAATGGCTTTAACATCAAAGTCTACACCATTTCGTGCATCAAATTTTTAAGCAATGCGATTGCACCGTCAACATTTGCAAGAACTTATAAAACTGTATACTTTTTTAAACTTATCACCTATATATTAAATTACTTATTATTTTATTGATATTACCTCTAAATTGTAATGAAAAAAACATGAATTTTAGAAATTTATCAAATCCTCTAGTGTTTTTGGAATTTTGGTAAAAATGTTGGAAATGCTTATTGTATAGGCAAAAACCTAAAAAAATAAAGTTTTTTTTTAACACTATGCGAAAATGGAGAATTATTATAATCAGAAAAAAAATATTAATGAAATTAACTTGCATTTATTGGTACTTTTGCAGTTTTTATTTTAATATTATGTTGCAACAATCTTTTTTTTACCTGTTGCTATAGAAGTAAGTCCTTGTTTTATAGGTTTTATTAATATCTATTGTTTATCATATTAGCTTAATTAATTTGACATGGTACATGCTATTTATCTCATTTAATCACAATTAGCTATGTTAAGATATGTACTGATTTATATAGAAAATTTCATCAGACAAGTGATCAATTATCGATTAATTAAAAAAATAAGTTCTTTAATTGCTAATTCGATATCTGATTCGTTTACAGTTACTCTTTCGGCGTGTTTTTGCAAGTTTAACTGCTTTTATAGAGATATCTTCTCCAAATTATTCTAAAAACTTTGTTTAAAGATCCTTTTGAATCTTCATTTTCTATAATTTTCTTATAAGTATGAAATAACCAATTATAAACACAATACTAATTGATACATTCACGATTAGTCTCGCTGTGAAATCGTGGTTTAAATATGTCATTGTGTCTAAAAGAACTATTAAAGCTATCCAAATGATTAGATATATTGCTGTAATTAATGGATTTCCTATTTTTTTTCGGTTCATTCTAGATTCCACCCTGTTAAAATTGTGATTACAAAAAAAACGATAAGTGCTATGATAAAAATTATTATACTAGTAATACTTATTCGGAAATGTAGAAAATCTAGTATTATAGTTAATATTAATAGGAATGTTATAATCCATCCTTGCCATGTTGCTGGAGCTGGTCCATATCCGACACTTTTTTTACCAAACCATGATTTTTGAGTAAATCTTTTCACCTTTTCACCTTCACTAATCTAAAGTAACCTCTCTAAAGATAATATTCTTACACGTTTTTTTTAATATTTTCATGAATATTTTAAATTTGGTAAACAAAATTAATAAACTTTCAGCTTTTAACATTAAAGTTCTTAATACAAATTTATAATACAGATAAAAGAATATTGGACATTATTTCATGAATAGTGTTTTCTTTTGAAGCTATTTGTGAATTTCTATGTATGCAGGCAACACACGTTATATTCAATCTAATAAATTATAATTATATAATAATTATCTCAAAAAAATTCAAAGAATTTATTACTCTTTTTGTATGATATCTTGAGAAAACTTTTCAAATCCAATTTTATCTATAAATGCTCCCATACGTTTTCCTATACCTTTTTTTATATAATAGTCCAGAATTTTGTTTATATAATCTATGACCTGATCATTTGAAAGATTTTTTGCAAATAAAATACCTTTTCTAGTTTGGAGTCCACATGTTCCACCTACATACATCTTCCAACCTTTAGGGGTTCCTATAATGCCTATATCTCGTACTGTGGATTCAGCGCATGAACTATTACAACCTGAAATTGAAATTTTAACTTTGGCTGGTGTTTTTATTCTATGAAAATTTTCATCAATTTTTAATCCAAGTTCAACGGTGTTTTGATAGCCTTTTTTGCAGGAAGTGTTCCCTGTGCAAAATTTAGCTGCCCGCACAGATTTTCCAATATGTCCACCGGGTTCCATTCCCAAATCATAATATATAGAATCGATATCTTCCTCTTTAACTCCAAAAAAACTTATCCTATGTTCTGATGTAATTTTAATAAATTTAACTTCATATTTTTCAGCTACATCTGCAAATTTACGTAATGTAACAGGATCCACCAAACCTCCAGGAATATAAGGAATTATAGCATAAGTTTCCATATCCCTCTGGACTGCAGCTCCTTTTTCAGGTATATTTTGTTTCTTTTCTCCCATATTTTCACCTCTATGTTAAAATTATACATTTAAAAAGATACTATAAGGAATAATATATCAGGATTTATTTTAGTAGGGTTATATTTTATA
>PLTK01000233.1 GCA_003164415.1 Methanobacterium sp.
AAAAAGGTAAAAAATTGTAATTATATAATAATAAAGTTTAAGCTACAATTTGTTAATATTGGACTTTGTGGCCATTAATTGGTATGTTGATTATAACACGGGTTCCAATAGCTTTTTCAGTAATCTCATTTTAGCATCTTTAAGATGAGATACTGCAGATTTATATTCTGTTAGTTCAGTATCGGGAAGATAAACGTCAATATTGGCTAAAAATTTTATCCCAATATCTATTTTCTGTATTATTACCTCGTTATTTTTCATATTTCTCCTCGATTTTAAAATATTAATTATTAATCTTAATTAGTATAATTATTTCCACTCAAAAATATTTGATGTATTATTACATAATATGATCATTAACCTATCTAGTATTTTTCAAACCCCCGCCAAACCGTTTAAATTTTAAAAAAAGGTCATGATAGGGTGAGATATTGATCCTTCCCTTTCAGGCACTATAATAATCATCTAATGGCAGCATATTAGCTACAATCAAAACTTTATTATTTAAAATTCGATTCGATTTCCTTCTAAAATTGCGCTTGAATCGGAATTTTTTATATTGGATCCATATAAAACCATCAAACCAACATCCTTCAAATTAAAACATTTTCAAACAGCCTAAAAAAATAATTCTATTAAAATTACGAGGGAATAAACACTATCTTTTTTTCAATGCAATTCCTATCTTTTTTTCAATGTCCTATTGCTGTATTTGCGGTAAATGAATTCTACTAAAAATGCGATAGTTGTTACTGTTATTAATAGTCCAAGAGTTAATGGTGAATTATACATTTGATAAAAGACCAGTACGGTTAATGCGAATAGGCAGCCTATTATGGCTAGCCAGATGATATATTTATTAGCGTTGGTTTGTTTATGGACTTTGAGGTGTGCGAAGTTCACTCCAGCATAGATTATTAGAAATAATGCACTGCCCATCAAAGCTACACTGCTCAAGTTGAGGAATATTGTAAAGAGTATAACAATTGCACTGGTTATAATTAAACCTTCTTTACCATCTCTCCATGCAGTTCTATTGAAAATTTTAGGTAATTCACCTTTTTTTGCCATTAAATAACTTACATTAGCCCCTCCATAAAGTGTGGCATTAATTGCAGATGAAGTTGAAATTATAGCTGCTATGGCCATTATAGTAAAACCGATTGATCCTGCAAATGGTTCTGCTGCCACTGCTAATGCATAATCAGCGGTTTTAGCAATCTCTGGAATGGGAAGATTTCCCACCACAACCAAAGAAACCAGTACGTATATCAGCATTACAAGTGCAACTGCGATGTACAGTGCTCGGGCTATATTTTTTTTAGGGTTTTTTATATCCTCAGCAGTATTGGTTATTAAACCAAAACCCTGATATCCTAAAAATAATAATGCAGACGCTGTTAATATATTAGTAACATGAGGAAACTGTGAAATTGTTAATAGGGAAGGTTTTATGAAGAACAAACCAACTAATGCAAAAACCATAAGTATTCCTACTTTTATTCCCACAATTATTATCTCTGATCTTCCCACTATTTTAGGTCCCAAAAAATTGATGCCTGTGAAAATAAGGATAATTAAAATCGCTAAAATAGTAACAGAAAGACCTGATTGACCCATAGGTAAGAAAATAGAAGCATAACTTCCAAATGCCTCTGCATACACACTCAAGGCAAAGATGTATCCAATCCATAGAAGAAAATTGAATCCACCACTTAGGATACCATCACCAAATCCTCTAACTAAAAATTCTACTGGCCCACCTGCAGACGGATATTTAGTAGCTAATTTTGCATAGGAGTAAGTACTTAGAAGTGCAATTGCACCTCCAATAATAAAAGAGATATAAACTACATTACCGGCTATCGTGGTTGCTATACCTAAAATAGAAAAAATACCCGCACCGATCATCCCACCTATCCCAATAGCAACTGCAGACCAAATACCAATAGGTTTTCCATTTAAAACTTCATTACTCTTACTCATCATTAATTGTTTAGACCATTCTAATTGTTATTAATAGCGTTTTATGTTCAAATGAATTATTCTCTTCCAGAACAGAATATCCTAACCACTTTTAGTATTTAAAATTTAAAATTCATTTTAACTATAAAAGATAGTAAAATAAATTCTATAAAAATAATCATAATTTAATCAATTTTTAATATGAAATGAATTGATTTAATATTATCCCCAATCTTATTAGATCTTTGATCTATAGGAACCAATAAAAGCAAAATATGCCTTCAAATTCAAAATAGGACTAAAATAATATTTCTTTTTTTATTCTTACAAATTAACTTTATCATAAAATAATGAACGTGGAAAAAATTCACTAATTTTCAAAATTAATTTATTTGATGAAGTACAATTATTGTTATACATTAAGAAAAAAGGAGATTATATGAACAAAAAAATCTTTTAAGTACATATCTACTGAGATTAACATTAGTAATTGTATTTTGCATGGTAAATATGTAAATAAGGAGTTAAAATGGCGATACGGGGTATCATCAGATTAATAACACCACGTTATAACTATTTTTAACATTAAAGCTATATGAAAAGTATTACGTTAGATTATATTCTTCTTATCAATTAATTTTTTTATTTTTTGTTTTCATCTGTTTTCATGGTGTTATTTTGTTAACAATTAATCTGGATGTGTACGTTCAGGAAGTAACAATACAGCACCAATAAAAAAGCATATACCTCCTGTAAATGTTCCTAGATTCACCAGTGTTAAATTAATTGGCTGTCCAGTTAATGGTAGAACAAAAGCAGCAATTGCGGAAACACCAAAAGCAATTGACCCTAATAGGTTTAATAATGCTATTTGCCATGAAAGATTTCCTATTTTCCATGAGAATAAGGAGTGTCCTACCTCCATCCACACCAGCCCACTTGCAATCAAAAAACAGACTGATCCATATACATCAGGCCCCCAAACATGGTGGTTTATCTGTTGAATGGTCAGAGTACTGTTCAGAGCGTAGAAAGTGCTTATATTAAAAAAAAGTGTACCAATTAACTGTACCACACTAGCAAGCCAATCAATCCTACGGGGTTCCCAAGTAAAAAAACGTTTTTTCTCATTTAATAATAAACCTTTAGGGGTTTGACGTGTGTTTACAGTTTCAATATACTGCGAGAAGGCAGCTGTAGTGAAAAAAATTGAGCCAATGAAAAATGTCATTCCATCTATTTGATTGCCAACCCAATCCACATAACCTGGAGCAGCACCAGCTGCAAAACAGATAGAACCAATTGCGAAGAGTATACCTATCCACCATCCAATTGCTCCTGGAGCCCACCATGTGGATTTATTTCCACTATCCAAAAGATTGTAGTGTTTACGATGGTCTCTAGAATCCCAATTGACTTGAGTACCTTTAGGATGTCTTAGAATTGCTCTTGTTACAAAAGGTCCAGGGCCTTCAGTTTTTATACATGACCATCCCTCGGGGAGGTTGAGTGAAGAGATCTCTGAACAACTTACTTTTGTTTCCTTCAATTTTTACCTCCATGTGACCATAAATAGTAATTTCTATAAATAATTCTTAAATTATGATATATTAATACATTATATAATAAAATTATGCCTCAATTTCACATACCAATCAAAAATACTTCGTCATAGTTTTGCATAAATATTTTGAAATATCATCCGTTAATATTCCAAAATAAATTTATGGGAATGCATATCATATTGTATATAAAGATTAAAGGGAATAATCAGAAATAATATTATGTTTAATGACAGTTAATTATTTAATGCTAATGAGGAGTTAAAATGGCGATACGGGGTATCTTCAGAGTAATAACTATACTTTAGGGCCATTTTTGACATAACTTTTTAAATAAAGTTATTATATTAAATTACCAAATTTCATATAAATTTTTATATATTTAATTTTTTAAAATAAAAACTTAAACAAACGTACAAAGGAGTTGGTGAAGATATGGGTATAGGACCTTTAGGAAGGGTGGAGCTAGAAGAATGAACCAGAAAGCGGGTGAATTCTAAGAATGAAGGAAGTGAAATATAACCATCGAAAGATTTAAAAACACTTGAAAGCTCAGGAAAATTAATAAAACTTCTGAAAGAAAAAGTGTAATCTCTGAAGAAGAATTTAACTTATTATTTGAGATTTTTTTTATTTTGTAATATTACTTATAATAAATATTAGGAAAAAGTGAATATTAAAAATAATAAATAGGAGATCGAAAATATGAATTCAAAAACTTCTAAGGATGCAACTGAAACGACTGCAAAGGCCAATCACCAATGCCTGAAGGTCCTACCCTTTGCCAATGAACAGGATTTTAAGGATGCCAAACGTGGATTTATTGCACCTATGCCTAATAATGGAATCATCAATAACTCCAAGGGTGAAACTGTATGGGATATGAATAGGTTTTCTTTCATCAATGAAGATGCTAAATCACCTGATACCGTGAATCCCAGCCTTTGGCGCCAATCGCAACTTTTAATGAAAGGTGGCCTTTATAAGGTTGTTGACGGCATTTATCAAGTTCGAAATGCTGACATTTCAAATATGGTAATTATTGAGGGTAAAGACGGCATAATTATTGCCGACCCCCTTCTTTCAAAGGAAGTTGCTAGTGCTGCCCTGGAATTATACTACCAGCATAGACCCAAAAAGCCCGTGGTTGCTGTTATCCATTCACACAGTCATGCTGACCATTGGGGAGGAGTGCGAGGTGTAGTTTCAGAAGATGATGTTCAAAGTGGTAAAGTCAAGATCTACGCGCCGGAAGGCTTTATGGAAGCTGCTGGGGCGGAAAACATTTTAGCAGGAAATGCAATGAACCGCCGTGCCCAATACATGTACGGCAGCTTATTACCTCCTACTCCTAAAGGACAAGTAGGTGCTGGTCTGGGCATGACTGTATCCACAGGTAATGTAACTTTGATTCCCCCTACTAATCTTATAACCAAGACAGGGCAGCGGGAGAATATTGACGGGTTGGATTTCGAGTTTTTGTTGGCTCCTGATACTGAGGCCCCAGCCGAAATGCACTGGTACATCGAACAGTTCAAAGCAGTTACTGCTGCAGAAAATTGTGTTCATACCATGCACAACATCTATACACTCAGGGGGGCTAAAATCAGAGATCCTTTAGCTTGGTCTAAATATCTGGATGAAACGATGGCCATGTGGGGTAACAAAGCAGAAGTTATGTATGGATTCCACCACTGGCCAGTGTGGGGTAAAGACCGCGTCCTAGAGATGTTAAAAACTGCCAGGGATGGTTACCGTTATATAAACGACCAGACTTTACGACTAGCAAACCACGGTTACACAATGGTAGAAATTGGTGAGATGATCGAACTTCCCCAAAAATTGGCTCAACATTGGTCTATCCGACCATATTACGGCAGCATGAGCCACAATGCTAAAGCTACCTATGTCAAGTATCTGGGTTGGTTCGACGCAAATCCTGCTAACCTGAACGTATTACCTCCAGTTAAGGCCAGTAAAAAATATGTGGAGTTTATGGGCGGAGCCGATGCGATTCTTAAGAAAGCTAAAACTGATTATGACAAAGGTGAATACCGTTGGGTTGCTGAAGTTGTAAACCATTTGGTTTTCGCTGACCCAAACAATCAAGCTGCACTGCAGCTTCAAGCTGACGTGCTGGAACAGCTTGGATACCAATCCGAGAACGGGACATGGCGTAACTTTTATCTTACCGGTGCACAAGAACTTCGAAAAGGAGTAAATCCAATTAAAGGTTCAACTACTACCACGCCAGATTCCATTAAAGCCCTAACCCTAGACATGTTCTTCGATTATATGGGTGTGCGCTTAAACGGCCCCAAAGCTTCAGACAAAAAGATTACCATCAACTTTAACTTCACCGATACAAAAGAGAAGTACGTTCTGAGATTGATAAATGGAGTCTTAAACCATAGATCCAACACACAAGCTAAAAATGCAAATGCCACCATTACTATGACACGTATAGATTTGAATAGATGGATTTTAGGGGAAATTACCATTGATGAAGAGATCAAAACTGGTGCTGTTAAAATCAATGGTAAAATGGAAGTCCTAGGCGAACTGTTGGCATTGATGGACACATTCGACACATGGTTCAACATAGTCACACCCTAGTAAATATTTTAGTTACAATACAATTGAACCAATAATTACAATAGACTAAGACGTATTCATGAGATTTGGTACTAGGCATCCACTGCTACTATAATCTTGAATACCACAAATAGTAGATTTAAAACAGGACAAAAATAATACTTTTTTTTTATTCTTTTTATTTTTAATATTCAATTTAACTTCATTATAACACAATGAAAATGGAAAAAATTCACTAATTTTCAAAATTAATTTATTCGATGAAGTACAATTATTGTTTATACAGTAAGAAAAAATGAGATTATATGAACAGAAAATCTTTTAAGTACATATCTACTAAGATTAATATTAATAATTGTATTTTACACGTTAAATGTGTAAATGAGGGGTTAAAATGGCGATACTTGGTATCATCCGAGTAATAACTATACTTTAGAGTCATTTTTGGCATAACTTTTTGGATAAAATTATTATTTATTTGGTACCGTATATTTTATTAAGATTTGTAAAAATAAAAATTTAATAATTATTCATTGCATATTGTTATAGATATATTCCTAATTTTTTTAATTTTGCATAAAATTAATACATTCCTGAATACATATATTAATATAACATTTTTTTGGGAGAATAGTACTTGAAAAGACACTATCAGGTAATTTTTGAAGGGTTATTAACAGTTTTGATACTAGTTGACCTTCTACTAATGGGTTTGATGATTGCTGGATTTACAGTAGGCATAAAATCTGTTACAGTCTATAATATAGGTAATTATGATCTCATTATAGCCCTTTTGATATTAGTTGATTTAATAGTTTTTAGAATTCAAACTGATAAATCGAATGGTAATAATGGGTTATTCATTAAGAATAATTGGAATTATATTGTGTCCATACTTCCTTTATCCTTTATATGTTTCAATATATTCCATTTATTCAGTTTTGTCGACATTATTGCTTTAATTGTAATCCTAAGATTTTATGCCCTCTATAAAGTATTGATTATAACAGGGAAAGAAGTTCGTAAATATCCTTCCAAAACAAAGTTAGACTATGCAACATTTGTACTTTTATTAGTCCTAGTGTTTGGTTCATTTCTATTTTTCCTTGCTGAACACAGTGTTAATCCTGAAGTTCCAACCTATGAATCTGCAATGTGGTATTCTATCGTATCAATGACCACCGTAGGTTACGGGGATATTGTTCCAATTACAGCAATTGGAAGAATAATAGGAATAATTATAATTTTAACTGGTATGTTATATTTGAGTTTAATTACAGCAACACTTGCCTTTTCATTCATAGATTTTTTCAGAGCAGAAAGCCGTAAATCGGCAGAAAGAGTTGAAAAAAGGGTAATAGACTATGAAAAAAGAATAGATCAACTCATAAACACAGTAGACGAACTCAAAGAAGAAATAAACAAAAAAATGAAATGAAATTTATTCTTATTAATTTATTCTTAAATATAAAATTGAAAAGAAATTATTAAAATTAAAAGAATTAAAGTCGATAAATAAAAAAAAATATAGCTGTACAATAATAATATAAATATAAGCGTCGATTTTAATTTTTTTTTGGAGTTGCTTTGATGACGAAAAAAGATTCGAATGAAGTTCAAAAGGAGAAAGTATCTTCGGATATTGATAATATGAATGAAATTGGCCCTCGAAAGTATATTCTTAGATTATTGTATCCAAATGATGTTAAACCAGATTGGAATGCTTCATTAAACATGTTTGCAGCTCTAATTGTGGTCTTCATAATATCCCAATTACTCAAATTAGGCAATGTAACATTTGCATTTGTATTCAGTGGTGCATATATAGCATTAGTTTTGAGTGCAAAGCTTCCCAATAAAGTATTAATACGTTTAGATATAATTATGATTATTATTATGGGTTTAACCTTTTTTACTGCTTCATTAGCCCATATAAATCCGTGGATAGGTCTTATTTTTCTTTTGTTTTGGATTTTTTTAAATTCTAGTTTAAATATCTTAGGAAAGGCAACAGGAATTATTGGTTTTGTTGGATTATTATTTTACATTTTAGCATCATTGGTAATCGTTAACAACCAATCAACAGCTATTGAATGGGGTTTGTGGGCATTTTTAGGTGCATTT
>PLTK01000072.1 GCA_003164415.1 Methanobacterium sp.
TATGATTTTCTAAGTCAACTCCCATAATTAAAATTAACCAGTCTTGAAGGGTTTTGTCATGTTTTTCTAGTTCGTTGCAAATTGCCTTTGTCCTTTCAAAAACCATTTTACTACAGTAGGGGTACAGTTTAAAAAGAGTACCATCCTTATCAAATATTATGAGATCTATATTTTTGTATGTGTTACTATTAATCTGGAGATTTATCATAATTTTAGTCATCCTTTATGTATTCAACAGGTTTTATTATCATTTCATTTTCAAGTTCTTCTCTAGAAAGGAAAGGCCACATATCTTCAAGTGGTGCAGAGACCATGCTACCATCAGGAAGGGTTTTACTCGAGACACTGGGTATAATCTGTTGTTTTGGGTCGGTGAATACTTCGCAGATAACAGGGCCTTTATGGTTTAGTATATTATCCATTTTATTTTCCATGTCATTTTGGTTTGATATTTTTTCATATTTTATATTGTATGCCCAAGCAATTTTTTCCAAATCAGGACATGAAACACCACTTTGAGGATCAGATCCTGCATGTCTGCCTTCAAAGTAGTTGTCTTGGGTATTTCTTATGGATAGGTAACCATTATTATTAACAACAAATAATTTCAGGGGAATATCATAATGGCAGAGTGTTTGTAGCTCTTGTATATTCATCTGAAGCGAACCATCACCTGTAACAGCCACTATATTAGAATTTTTGGTAGCATAATACGCCCCTATACCTAAAGGCAGACTTAATCCCATTGTCCCTAAACATGCGGGTGTTATTACACGTTGTCCTGATTTAACTTTAAAGACCTGAGATATTATACAATAAACACTACCTGCATCTGCTATTACAATCGATTCAGAATCTAAAATTTTTGCCAACTTATCAAATAAATTGTAACTACAAGCAGTAGATTTTTCATAACATAAACCTTCAGGTATTGCATTATATTTCGATTTCCAATGATTGCATTTTTTAACCCAATCTTCCTTTTCTTTAACTTTAAATCCACTTAAAAGATCTGATAATTCCATAATAAATTTTTTAGCATCATATTCTATTGCAATATCCAGTTTAATAGTATCTTTCTGATGTTCTCTAGGATCTATATCCACTGAAACTTTTTTTGCTTCCCTTGCAAATAACTCATATTCATAACCAATAAATGGAATGGCCAACCTGGAACCTATACTCAATATCATATCTGCATTTTGCATGGCAAAATTTGCGGCTCTTGTGCCCTTTGTACCACCAAAACCAACATAATATGGGTGATTTTCATAAAGCAAGTCCTGACCCAGTTTAGAAGCAACCACAGGTATTTTAAGTTCCTTCACTAATTCTAGAAATTCATTTTCAGCACCCGCTAATCGGATTCCATTCCCGGCAATTATAACAGGACGTTCTGATTCCTTTAAAAGTTCCATCACTTCTTTTAACTGTTTTTTCACTTTTGGATTTTCTTCGGTGCTTTCATGTGGGATGAATGATTTCAAATTATCTGGATCTATAAGTGCAGCTTGAACATCTAATGGAATGTCCAACCAGGAAGGTCCTGGACGGGCATTTTTGGCCATATAAACGGCCTTTTCAAGATGATACCTTATTTCTTTGGGGTTATTTACCATCACAGAATATTTGGTGAATGAGTTCACAATGGGTAGAATGTCAACTTCTTGGCCTCCTAATGATCTTAATCCGTCGATACCTGAATTTTGAACATTCTGAGAACGTTTACTCTGACCGGAAATTATTAAAAGTGGAATAGAGTCCACCCATGCATCTACTGCACCCGTTACTGCATTTGTAGCACCAGGACCTGTTGTTACAAAGACAACTCCAAGATTATTTGAAATTCTGGAATAACTTTCAGCCATTATTGAGGCAGCTGCTTCATTATGTGCACAAATGTAAGTTATATTTTTATTACATTCTAAACCGTCCAGAAGATGCATCATACCACCGCCTGATACCAAAAACACATCTTCAATTCCTATTTCAGTTAGATAACTGGCGATGTAATCTGCAACTCTTATTAGACCCATATTTATCATCTCGTAGAATATTATTAGTTTAAATCAAATATATATTGTTTTATTTATTATTTTTTTTATATAATTATCTCAGTATCATCATGTGCAACCAGAATATTTTTGTATCTTCCATTCAGAATTGTTTTTATTAAATCCATCTCTTCTAATGAATGGTATGTGTTGGCATCGAAATGTGTGAGTGCCAGTTTTTTAGCTCCGGATTCTTCTGCAATTTTAACAGCATCTTCAGGACTTAAATGGGGCCATAATGAATCAGGAGAACTTTCTTTAAGGGAACATTCTGTTATAAGAAGATCTGCATCTTCTGCTAACTTGAACACATTTTCACAGATTCCTGTATCTGTGCAGTAAGCTAGTACTTTCCCATCAACTTCAAATCTGTAGCCTAAGCAAGGGGAAGAATGAATTAATAATCGGCTTTCAATTGAAAATGGTAGGTTATGTTCAGTTTTTTCTTTATCTTTAGTTTCATCCAATTCATTAATGTCTACTTTGAATCTTAATTTATCAAAAGGAACTGTGTATGGCGGATTAATTATGTTTTTAAGGATTTTTTTTGTTCCTATTTGGCCATAAATTTTAATGCCTTGGCTAAAATTAAACTTATTCAATATGTGTAGCCCTTCAATATGGTCAATATGGAAATGGCTTAAAAAGAGATAAATTGGTTTGCTGGAATTTTTGACGTGTTCATCCAGTTTGTAAATTCCATTACCCGCATCAAGGACTAAAAAATAATTTTCAGTTTCAAGGAGTGTACAGATCGTGTTTCCTGTGCTTGTGTCGTACCATCCATTGGTACTGAGGAAATTGATTTTCATCTTTAGTTTCTCTGTTCTTATTCTGCATTAAAAAATGTTTCATACCATTTAACTGTTTTTTCAAGACCTTCTTCCATTTTATGAGAAGGATTCCAGTTTAAAATTTTTTTGGCCTTTTCTGAGGACAGATATTGTTCTTTTATTTCATTTGATGTTTCATCCAAAATTTGAGGTTTAAGATCACTATCCATTATCTTAAGAACTTTATCCACTATCTCGGTAACTTTCAGGGGTTGTTCGTTGCTGAAATTGAATGCTTCACCTTCAATATTTTTTTCTTTAATCTGTTCCGCAAGTGTAATGTATGCTTCAGCACCATCTTCAATATAGAAATAATCTCGTATCATAGTTCCATCACTTCTAATTACAGGTCTTTCTTTGTGAAGTATTGAACGTATAGTCCCGGGTATGATTCTGTTGAAGTTGAGGTCTCCTCCACCATAAAAATTTCCACATCGTGTCATACATACAGGAAGCTCATAGGTTTCATAGTAGGATCTGCAAAGTAGGTCTGCACAGCTTTTTGAAACATCATAAGGGTGCCGTCCTTGTAATGCCGCGGACTCATTGTAAGGTAACTTTTCCTGGCTACCGTATGCCTTGTCACTTGAGGCAAAGACAATTCTATCAACGAGGTTTGACCTTCTGCAGGCTTCTAATATGTTCCAGGTTCCTTTTATATTTGAGTCAAAAGTTGATATTGGGTTTCTGTTAGCTATTGTAACAATGGTTTGTGCTGCCAAGTGAAAGACTGTGTCTATTTCATATTCATTCAAAATTCTTTCTAAAAGGAAATAATCATTTAAATCTCCCCGCACAGTGTTTATTTTATTGTTGAATCCTGACCAGTTTAAATTGGATTTGGGTACTTGATCCCTTATTAATCCTGTAACGTTAGCTCCCCTTTCAACTAAGGCTTTTGTAAGCCATGATCCGAGTAAACCAGTGCATCCGGTTATAAAAACGTTTTTTTCGTTCCAAAATCTTTTAGACAATATTTGTCCTCCTTAATTAATTTTATTCCCAAATTTTCCAGGGGGCATTTCCTTTTTTCCATAAACTGTTCATTACTTCCAGTTCACGATAAGTGTCAACACACTGCCAGAAATTTTCGTCATTATCATAAAGCATTAATTCTCCATCTTCTGCTAACTTTTCCAGCGGTTCTCTCTCAAGGATACAGTCCTCATCATAACTTAGGTAATCAAAGAACTTTTTGTTAAAAACAAAAAACCCTCCATTTATCAAACCTTCTTTAGTTTGTGGTTTTTCATTATAACTTAAAATCTGATTTCCATCCATTGTAAATTCTCCATAACGAGAAGATGGATGTACTCCTGTCAATGTTCCTATCTTACCATGGGATTCATGGAATTCAAGAAGTTTTTTGATATTAATATCAGAAACACCGTCACCATAGGTCATCATGAATGTATCATCATCTATATATTTCTCTATTTTTTTTACTCGGGTTCCTGTCTGAGATTCTTCACCTGTGTATGCAAGCGTTACATTCCAATCATTTTCTGTGTGATCACCATGAACTTGAACATTTTTATGGTCACCAAGTTGGATTGTAAAATCATTATTCATCATTTCATAGTTAAGAAAATATTCTTTTATCATATTTCCTTTGTAACCAAGACAGATCACAAAATCCTTAAATCCGTAATGGGCATAAATCTTCATTATATGCCATAAAATTGGTTTATTACCAATTTGAACCATCGGTTTTGGTCTAAATTCAGTTTCTTCCTTTAAACGTGTTCCCATTCCACCACATAAAATAACAACTTTCATGAATTGTCCTCATTTTTTTTAAATAATAATTATTAGTTCATTCTTAATCAACAGAAACCATAATTAATCTAAGAAAATTCAAACATATTTAAATTATAGTATTATGTTTTTAAATTGAAAGAATTATATCTTATCTATAAATAATATATGTAAAATATTTATATCTAACTAATTTTTACTCATGTAATTATCAGGTTAAATTATAGGTTAGAAATATGCCGGTTACAGTAACATTAGGGATAATATCTAGAAATGAAGAAAAAAACATAGCTGAAACACTTAAAAGTGTGCTTAATCAGGATTTCAGTATGGAAAATTTTGAGATCATATTGGTTGACGGCAACTCCAATGATAGAACTCGCGAAATTGCGGATAGAGTTTTGAAAGAGTCAAAAATAAAATATAAAGTATTAAATGAGGCTGATTTTGGTTTTTATGGCCATTGTTTTGCTAGGAATTTGGTTATAGATAATTCAGATCCTGATTCAAAGTATATAGCTTATACAGATGCCGACTGCATAGTTGATAAAGATTGGTTAAATATTTTATATGATGCCATAGGAATAACTGATGAAAGTGTTGCAGGTGTGGGTGGGCCGCGTTTAATAGCAGAAACAATAGATAAAAAAGAATTGGTAATAAATGCATTTTTAACCACATTTCTAGCTTC
>PLTK01000204.1 GCA_003164415.1 Methanobacterium sp.
TTATTTGCAGTTGCTAAAAATACAACGTTACTTTTTTCAATAGCATCCATCATCTCTGTAGTCAAAACCATACAACCACCATCCTTTTTTTTATTCCTTATTAATAGTTATTAAACAATAATAATATACTTGATGGTTAGTAAAATATACTTAATACATTATAATTACTTTGAAATCCATTATTGTAGGATATAATAATTATTAGAGAGAAGATTGTCATGGAGAAGATGGAAGAAATTTACAACGATAATAAATCAAGTATAGATATCAAATTAGATTCTATACACAAGGATCTTAAACGTTTAATGGAAAGATCCAACCAAGAATATCTCGATTTGATGTTAGTTACATTAAAAAAGGAATTTTTAAAATCTATAAATTCGTATATATCNNGATTTACTAGTTATTTAATGGACAACGAAGAGTTTATCCTGGAAAATAATGTTTCATCGAATATTATTGATGATAAAATGGATGAGTTGAATCAAATAAGAAAAGAAGCTCCATTTGAATTTTGTGATGATTGTTTTTCAATCGTTAACTCGCTTTTTAACAAACAATTGGGTCTTATAAGTTCTATTAACATATACAGCACTAATAATGAAAAAAGAGCTGAAATTTCTCAAATATCGGATGAGCTCATAGTCAAATCTGTTCTCGAACCCTTATCCAATAAACAAAGACTTCAAATACTCAAATCCATGGCATCTGAAACCAGAACATTTTCTTCTATCTCAGAATTAACAGGGCTTAGGGGAGGTAATTTACTGTTTCATATTCAAAAACTGTTAGAAAATGATCTGATAATACAGCGACACGATAGGGGAGATTATATGATAACTAAAAAGGGATTCAATCTTCTATTGGTACTTGTAGATGTTAATAAATTACTACAAAATGAATTATAAAATAAACATATTCGGTTTTAAAACCCTATTCTATATTTTAAAATATTTTGTATGTAGATGTGAGATATACACCGTAGATTAATATGACCTCGAATAGTATTAGGTACGATAAATTTTTAAAGCCTACATTTCTTATGTTGCCCAGGTCATTCATTGTTCTTATCGAACCATTATAACCTCGTGATTCCATAGCAACAAATGATTTTTCACCGGTTATCCATGTTTTTATAAAGATATTAGCTATCAGTATCCCCATGGATTTATATGATTTTTTTATGCTTGAATAACCTAGCCGGGTTTCTTGTGAATGGTACATTGTAACCGCCTCATCCATTGATACAAAGATGTAACGATACATTAACATGGAGATTTCGAGAAGTATCTTGGGAAATTTCATGTTCTCCATAACCTTAAAAAGTTCGGTCATGGGTGTTGTAAGGCCTAAAAATGCCATACATGCAAATCCACCCATTATTCTTGAAAATACTAGAAATCCACGGTTAAATCCATCGGCAGATATTGAAAGATTGAGAAAACCCAGATTAAATATGTGCTGACCAGTGCCGAAAAATAGTGCCATGAAAATAAAGGTAATGGAAGCAAAGGTTAGGGGCACAGTTAAGAATTTCAAATAGAATTTAACAGGAATTTCGGCTTTAAACACAATTATTAGAGATACACACATGAATATAATAAGTGGTATAACAGGGGATGATGATATTAAACTAACAATCAATGTTACAATACCAAATAACACTTTAAAATATGTATTTACATTTCTAATGCCATTAGAATGTGCATAACTATCTAGAAAGTTTTCAAACATTCAATACCCCACATATTTTATCGATATAATAAAAGGATGAAATATTTTATGGTATTAGTTCATCCAATAGTTTAACTTTTTATTCTTTTTTATTTTCTTCCTTTTTCCGCATCCTTGCTTGTGCATGCCAGATTCCAAATACGTATCCCATTAATCCAGCTCCTAATGCTGCTTGAAGAGCAAATAATCCTGCTTCCATATCACTATTTGGTGGTTCCCATAATGGATGAACCCATGGAATGTAGCCTGTTGATAATATCCATGCAGGTCCCTGATCATCTGATGAGGGTACTGATACTGCTTTGCTTTCAAAGATAAGTGGATATGCTATGAGTGCTATTATAATTAGAATCATAATGGTAGTTCTTCTTTCCACCATTTTTAATTCACCTCTGACACTTTTATTGGCGGTTCACTTGGTTCTTCTGTTTTAATAACGTTTAATCTTCTTAACAAATCCGGTCTTAGTTTCTGGATGTATTCAAATATTATGACTGTTAGGAAACTTTCAGCAATTGAGATAGGTATCTGTGTGTAGGAATAGATGATCATCATTTTTATCCAAGCAGATTCAAAGGTTGGTATTGGAAATGCCATTCCAAGTTCTGTTGCTGCAGTTACATAGGTCATCCAGTCACCAATAAATGCAGCTAGAAATATTGCAGCCGAGTATCCTAGGCCGATTTTCCTTCCAAATTTCCAGACAAAAACCGCACAAAATGGACCAACAACACCCATAGAAAAGTCATTAGCACCCAAGGTTGTTATCCCACCATGTGCCATAAGTAATGCTTGAAATATTAAAATAGGAACACATATGGCACTGATAACTGTTGCTCCAAAGAATACTGCTCCTAATCCATTACCTGTAGGATGGGACGAACTCCCAGTAACTGAAGGAACGTGTAACGATGACATAATAAAAATAAATGCTCCACTAACAGCTAATAAAGGTTTCATTTCGGGATTTTCTTCGGTTATCTTTTTCATCCGGATAACACCATGGGCTATAAAGGGTATTGCAAGTGCATACCAGAAAACGCACCAGTACCACGGTAAAAATCCTTCCATTATATGCATATTATGAACTCTCCAAATTTTTGTATAATTATAATCAACTCAAAGTTTACTTTAATTGTTATCAAATAAACTTGAATTAATTTATATATATAATTTTTGTTTTAGATAGTCCCATAAAAGCAGATTATCATTAAAAACGATTTAAATATTATTTACTAACATTAATTCCTCATATAAACTTTAGTGGAACTATAAATATTTTATAAATCTATATCCATGAATATTATGTATACACATATAAAACAGTTTAATATTGTTAAATAGATTTTAATGATGTATTAAACTTAAAATATAGTGTGCTACTGGAACTGTAATATTGGCTTCAATAATTGCAGCAATAAATAGAATGAATAGTGCAATTAATATCAGAGCCATAGAATCTTTAAATCTCAAATAATTCACATCTAATATATTATCAACTTGCTCATTGATTGGGATATCATTTTCTAAACCAATAAAATCTCTTATCATACTAATTGATATACT
>PLTK01000074.1 GCA_003164415.1 Methanobacterium sp.
TTCTGAAGGTGATTGGCACACCATTCTATACGTCCGCGCCGAAAACCCTGAAAGATTTCTATCAAGGGATCGCTGAGGTGTCGGGAATCAGCGTAAACGAGGCGGTTGTTCTGGACAATTGGTTAACCCTCGTTCTTTTGGGGAGAAGGGCAGGGTGTTCATCCCTTGTTGCGTGGGGCAGTAAGACAAAGGACGGCACCGCATACATGGGCCGGAACCTCGATTTTCCTGAGTTCATGCGTGACATAATTGGAACCAACGGCGTGGTCGTCGTGATAAATCCCGTTGGGGGTGAATTGAGCGTTGCAGGTATCGGATCGCCTGGTACGATTTCGGGATTCGATGATGCGATTAATAGCAATGGTCTCTATGTCGAGTACAACAACGGTATGGGTTCCATCGAACCCGTCCTCTACTCTAACCGTTTCGCCCTACCTACATTCATGCGCAACACTCTCTTAGAATACGGCTCCATAGATGAACTCAACATTGTTCTGAACACGATGAAGTCAGACTACCCCTGCATTATGGGAGTATGCCAGCCTGACCGCGGTATTCACTTCGAATTGTCACCCGAAACATATATAGCGGTGGCTTCTCCGGAAGACCTTTCTGTACGTGCTAACCAGTTCAATTATCCTGGCTGGGGAATCCCCACCCTTCCAGGCGCAGCGGGTTGGTATTCGGAATCGCGGCAAAACGCATTTAAAAAGCTCCTCTCAGATAAGGCGCCGAATATTGATGAAAAAACATTCATGGAGGCCATGAATGCTCTGCTCTTCAAAGGCGATGGCAATCTAACCGAAAGTGGCTTCTCCGTGTTTGAACCAGTTCGGGACCCCTTGGCCAGTGGTGGAGGTGAAGGCGGAGATGTAACCGTCTATCAGATAATCAACCACTCGGCGGAAAGAAAGTGGTGGGTGCGTATCCCAACCCACAGTGGCTGGATGGAGATCGACTTCAAGAAGTACTTCAAGCAGTGACTTTTATATGAGGATTCGACAAGATGAGATTTCGAAAAAAAACTCTCAATCTCAAGAATAGAGAAAGGAAATGAATATAAGAAAATTGCACAATAAATTAGTCCATAGATACATGGATTTGAATAATTAATTGCATTACTATATGGGTTTAATCTTATTGAGGTTGATTATTATTAGTACTGCTACTTTATGGGGAAAAAATAAAAGAATATAAAAACTCATATTGTTTTAATCTCCATAAAAACTTTTCTTAACTAGTTTTAAAGCTTTATCATAACATTCCATAGCGTGTTTTAATTCTATGAAATGTATCGCCTTTATCTATGAATGTTATAACTTCATTTTCATCAAATACTTCGAATGCTTTTGTTTAGTGAATCCATTGATTCTTGTAAATTCACCTAATTCTTCAAAGAGATATTTCCGGTCATTCTAATCATTATTATAATTATATAAACTACTCAGGATGGTTTTATTTATAATTTTTGCTGAAAATATAAAAATGTATAATAATAACTATTAACATAGATGTTATACGGTGAAATATATCCCAATTAACTGAAATTGAATTGAGATTTGTTTTACTTATTATATTGTGATTAATTTGCCACCGTTTGGTGAAAATATTATGGTATACATCTTTGTACTGTTATAGTAACACATTTGAAATCATAAAAAACCTGGAAGACAACAAACTTCCAACTAAAATACTCATACAAATAACAATTATTCTAAAAAAGCAATATAAATCAAAGAGGAATAAAAATGATAAAAAAAGCTATAATCACAGTAATCGTCATATTGGCTATTGTGGGATTAGCATTTGCAGCAAACAATATAAACACCAAAAATTCCACTTACACAACTAATTCAATGAATAACACAACTAATACATCAAATTCAACAAATAACATAACTAATTCAGCAAATCCTTTCAAACAGATAAACATAACTGTAACAAAAGGTACATCACTAACATCACAGAAAAAGAATATTCTATTTGAAATATCACCTGCAGAAGCCCGAAATATAGCAGATACTTACATTCAAGTTTCTGGAGCAATAGCAGGTACACCAAAATTAGTTTATCAAAACAATAAACTAGTATATATAGTACCCGTTATGGAAAATGGAACAAATGTTGGTGAAATAGATATAGATGCACAAAACGGGCATAATTTAGGAGGGGCTGGTGGGGCACCTTAATACATTATACGCATTTAAATTCTTTAATTTTTAAAACAATATTAAAATAGAACAAATTATATTAAATCCTATTCTCTGATTTTTAACTTTTAATATCAACTTTATCTCCGTAATTAATATTTTAATCATAAATTCTAATAAAAAATTTAAATATAATATTATTACTAAAGTAGAAAGATTCATTCACATCTCTACTATTTAAGTATCCATCATTATCTATCTGTGGTTTCATAGTTTTCCAGTAGTATTGTACAGTTGTTAATGAAGTTGTTTCATAGGATGTTATATTCTTTATACATTTTACTCGGGAATATTCTTGTATCGTTATAATACCATTTTATATTATTATATTGATTTTCATGGAATTCTATTTGGAATTGGAAATCATACCCCTAATTTTCAAACGTGTACTATCCGCTTTTGGATCACATCCATGGGTCATGATTTTTTTTATCATAAAAATAAGCCATTGCTGCTGCTGTATTTTGTTGGGTCGTGGACTTTCCAATTCCACCTTTCCCGTAAATTGCGATTTTTCTTACCATTTAAACCCCTTGATGATTTTTTTTATATAAATTTTTTATTATTAAAATAATAACGGGAAGAAGGCAACCTACTTCCGAATTAAACATGGTTTCTGTTACATATAAATATATCGATCAAAAGTATACTATTTCTCAAAATTATAATACATTGACCTATTCTTTTAAATAGAATATAATATTAATAAAATAAATTATCTTAAAAAACTGAACATAATTATATAATAAAAATCGAGTATGTATCAATAATTACTTATAATATTATAAAAACAATTGACTTTCTGAATTGTTTTTCCTTTGTACATCGAAAAAGAGGATGAATTTATAAAGTTTGGATTTCATAATAATATAATAAAATTTCATATATAGGGAGGTAAATTTTATGTATACAAAAGACCTTGTTCAAAGTTATTATAAAAGCCTTGATGAAAAAGATGATAAATGGAAAGATCTCTATTTAGAAGACGCTGTATTTTCAGATGCATCTCAAACTCTGTTAGCAAAAGGAAAAGAAGCAATTGTTCAATCATTCACACCTTTTTTAAGTGGTGTTGTTGGAATAAAAATAAAACAGCTAATCGTTGAAGGTGAAACTGCCTGTGCAATAGTAGGTTATGAGTATGTAAATCCTAAGGGAGAAAGAATGAACCAAGATGTAGCAGAAATATGGGAAGTTAAAAATGATAAACTGGCTAAACTAACAATTTACTTTGACCTGACAGCATATGGAACCTTTATGAGTAGTTGAAGATAAGAATTAACCTTCCTATACTACTAATTTTTTTTGTGGCATGTTTTTTATGCTTTAAATTATTTATTACTCATTTAACTTCATTTTTACATTGATGATCCCATTCCATTGGATAACTTTGCATTAACTTCTGAAATTCAAAATTACTAGGTGTAACCTTTTATTATTTATTTAAACATCCAAATTAAATAAGATTGGTTAATAGGTTAATCAATCTCATTTAACCTCATA
>PLTK01000150.1 GCA_003164415.1 Methanobacterium sp.
GAAACCCTTAAAAAATATACAGAAGATGCTCCTCCTAGAATGACATGTGTACTGTGTAAGAGTGGAATGTACCAGATAGCTGAGAAGATTGCAAAAAGTGAGAAAGCTCTTGCAATAGTTGATGGAAGTAGCGTGGGACAAGTAGCATCACAAACTCTACCAAATATACTTGCAACGCGTTATTCAACATCCATGCCTGTTCTTAGTCCATTAATAGGTCTTGATAAAACTGAGATCTCAGAGATAGCAGAGAAAATTGGAACATTCTCAATTTCAACAGTTCCAGATAGTGGATGTCAAGCAGCACCCAAACACCCGGAAACAAATGCTGTACTCAGCAAAGTCCTTGAAGTCCAGGATGAAATTGGAATGGACGATGAGATCGCCAAGGTATTATCATCTTTACATAGGATCGATACAGAATAATCGTTCTGAATAAAATTTATTTAAATAAAAAAAATTGTTAAAGGAGGAGGAATTGGAAAATGGCAATATTTTCAAAGATAAGTGAAAAAGATGTAACTAAAGCTATTGTATCTGAATTTGCAGAAGAATTCCTGGAATATGTAGAAAGTGATGTCGTAATAGTCGGAGCTGGACCTAGTGGTCTCATAGCAGCTAAAAGATTAGCTGAAAATGGTGTTAAAGTTCTTTTAGTTGAAAGTAACAATTATTTGGGAGGAGGTTTCTGGATTGGAGGATACCTCATGAACAAGTTAACTGTAAGAGAACCTGGACAGAGAATTTTAGATGAAATCGGTGTTCCATATAAAAAGGTACAGGAAGGGTTATATGTTGCTGACGGACCACATGCATGTTCAAAACTCATAGGAGCTGCAATGGATGCAGGTGCTAAGGTTCTTAACATGACCAAATTTGATGATGTTGTTGTTAGGAAGGATAAGGTTGGTGGAGTAGTTATAAACTGGACACCAGTATCAGCACTTCCAAGAGCCATAACATGTGTTGATCCCGTCGCACTAGAATCTAAAATAGTTGTAGATGCAACAGGTCACGATGCAGTTGTTGTTAAATCACTTGAACAACGTGGTCTTGTTGAAATAGCAGGATTTGAAGGTATGTGGGTTGAAAAATCTGAAGATGCAGTTGTTGAAAAAACAAGCGAAGTATATCCAGGAGTATTTGTAACAGGAATGGCAGTTGCAACAACATTTGGAAGCACAAGGATGGGTCCAACATTTGGTGGAATGTTACTATCCGGTGAAAAAGTAGCTGAACTCATAATTGACCAATTAAAAGTAGATGTAACAGTTGAAGATAGTGAAACAGCTAAAATTAAGGGATCCAAATAATTATCTAAATAAGAGAATTTGCATCTTTTATACATATCCCCAAACTAAACATGTGGTAACAATGGGCAATGAGAACAATAACTCAAAGGCTAAAATAGTTGCTGTAAGCACAAGTCCCCTAACAGGAACCAAAAAAAAGAATGTATTTCAAGGTATTTTAATGGAGAACTATGGATTGTTAGGAGATGGACACGCTGAAAAACGAACAAATCGACAGCTAAGCCTTCTTGCAATTGAAAGTATACAGAAAATGAGGGACCTAGGCCTTGATGTTAATCCGGGAGATTTTGCTGAAAACATCACAACCGAAGGCATTGTGCTTAAAGATCTACCGGTTGGAACTACAATAACCATGGGAACAAGTTCAGTTCTTGAAGTTACACAAATCGGTAAAGAATGTCATAGTCCATGTGAAATTGGTCGAACAATTGGTAATTGTATCATGCCCACTGATGGTATCTTCTGCAAGGTTTTAGTCGGTGGAAAAATAAGGGTTGGAGATAAATTAGAAGCAAATTGAATAAAAATTGATTTATAATCAATTTGCACATTTTTTTTCTTTAAATTAGATTATATATCCAATAAATAATGTAAATTTTATATTATTATTTTAGATAACAAAAAAAAATAGAAGACTATAAGTTCTAATTTAATAGAACTTATATTACATGGTACTATTCATATCAAAAGCCAAATAGTTCTTTTTTTAGCTAATGAAATCCATTAATGCCTTATTTACCTGGTCTGTATGTGTCTGGATAATGCAGTGCGGTCCATCTTTGATTTCCACATATTTATTATCCTTAATAACTTCGGGTAAACGTCTTCCTGAAGCATCTATAGGTAGTACTCTATCGGCATCGCCGTGTATGATTAGTGTGGGCACATCTATCTTTTTAATATCATCACGGAAATCTGTTATCCATGCGTTAACACATTCTAATGTTCCTATTGCAGATGCTCTTGATGCAACATTCCAACTGTACTGTACTGCTTGTTTGCTTATGAGTTTATCTTCATTTTCATCAAGATTGTAGAAATCTGAGAAGAATTGTGTTAAAAATGAAAGACGATCATCCTTTATACCATTTGCAATACCATCAAAAACTGATTGATCCACCCCTTTAGGATTATCAGAAGTTTTTAATAAATATGGAGGAATTGAAGAGATAAGTACTGCTTTATCAACACGTTTGGAACCATATTTACTGATATATCTTGTTACTTCACCTGTACCCATTGAAAATCCTACTAAGATTGCATCTTGAAGGTCCAATGTATTCATTAATTTATCAAGATCAGCTACGAAAGTATCGTAATCATAGCCTGTTGATGGTTTACTTGACTGACCAAAACCTCTCCTATCATAGGTTATTACACGAAAACCTGCATCGAGTAAAACTGACTCCTGTTTCTCCCATGATCCACCATTTAAAGGCCAACCATGTATCAATACTACTGGTTTACCCTTACCATGGTCTTCGTAGTGGATGTTAATATCCTTCGAATTTTCTTTACCAACATTGATAAATTGCATTTATTTGATCCTCCCGTTATAATATAATCTATTTTTTTACAAAATTTTTCTTTACAATACTTATTTGTGAATTTTAAACATTATAACTATTTCGCCCTATATCAGCTTATTACATCAAATATATTATATTGATGGTGACATTTATATCTAAAACACATTTTCGAATGTTTTGATTTAATATAAAATTATTGATTAAAAAAAAATTTAATATAAATAAAATGTATATTTAAAGATTAGAACAGATTTTTAGAACTTGATAAGCATTTTTAAGGGAGAATGATGATTATGAATGAATTAACTAAAGGAGTTGACCCTACAATCAAATCTTTTCTTGAAGAACTTAATCATTCAATACTCGATGAAAATGAAGAAAAATGGACATTCAGTTTTAACCCTGAAAACCTTTCAGATTATCTAAATAAATTTGATTTAACCCTTTTAGAAGATATGGGATCAATTGAATATCGTAAACACTACATGTCCGAAAGAAGGAATTTGTTAGAGGGATACGAATTTTACAGAGTAGCATTTGCTGTACTAGATAAATAAAATAAGGGGAATTAGTATTTTTAATATTATATAAACCCTACTCATTATAGAAATCTTTTTAATACAGTGGAATTAATCCTGGATTGTTTCCTGTGATACATTCTCCCCCTTTAGGAGTTACTATGAATGTATTTTCAATTCCAACCATTCCAATATTTTTAATTCCCTTTTTAGGTTCTATTGCAAATACCATTCCTTCATCTAATGGTTCATTAAATCCATTGGCTATTACTGGTAATTCATCGATTAATAATCCAATACCATGACCCAGGAAATTAACCCTACGATCTCCATAGCCCATAAAATTTTCTAAAAATTCAGGTTCAAGATCATCCATAATTTTATTGTATATCTCTGAAGGTATGGCACCGGGTTTTAACATTTTAGCAATCTCATTTTGTATCTCTACACATTTATTGTGTATTTCTATTGCATAATTTGGAAGTGATTTTTTAAACATGTAGGTCATGGTTTTATCTGTGTTGTAACCATCATATCCACATCCCGCATCTATAAAAACAAGATCTCCACTTTTTAATTTTCTATCACGACTTCCTATAAGTGGAACAGATGGACTCATCCCATAATTTCCACCGGGTCCATTAAAGTAACTTGGATAAATTGAGCTTTCACCAAATCCAATCTGTCCCAGGATAATCTCGGTATCAAACATGCCAAAACGGGTTACACCGTGATGTCCTTCATTTATCATCACTTTAAACAGATCACCGGCTAAGTCTGCTTCGCTCATTCCCTCTTTTAATATTCCCGGTACAACATCTTCAAGTACATGTTCATGTATCTTACCGGCCTTTCTCATTAAGGATAATTCATATTGGCTTTTTATGGCCCTTACAGTTGCAACCACCTTGTCGAGGGGTTTATAATTTTTAAATGGAAAATATTTTTGGAATCTGGTGTATAAAGCAATTGGAACTACTTCAGTCTCTAGGTATATTGTTTCAGGAGTTTTATCGATACATCCCGCTGCGTCTCTATAGCTGTTCATTGGTTTAATATTTTTAAGTAATGATTCATTTAATGCTCTTTCGTAGCTTCTTCGTACCCAAAAAGTTGGTTCATCATCTCGGGGTATGATCAACATTCCATCCTGCATTGTGCCTGTAAAATAATATTGGTTTATTTTACTGAAAATCACTGCCATATCCCATTCAGGATAAGTTTTTTCCATAATGATCTTGAATTGTTCCATACGATTTTGTAATTCGCTTTTTGGTGTTTTTTTAATATTCATTAGATCATATTATTTATTTGCTTTTTATAAAAGTTTGTAAAATCATATACAAAAATCGATTTAAAAAAAAATGTAATTAAATATTACGAATTATTTTTTTTATAATATCTTTAAAAATATACTATTCAAAATAATTTATAAATGTACTATTTAATAAAAATATTTAAGAATTTATTAATAGAAATTTAATGTAAATTTGAATAATGGATATAATCTCCATATTATTGGTTATATTTAGTAAAAGCATTTTACTTTAAATATTTAAATAAACAAAAAGTGATCCATTGCCCTATTTCATTGCATTAGGGTATATGTAATGTAATAAGATTGTGATGTTTAAACAAAGTGGTTTTATTGTAAATATGATATTCAAAATTACATGATGTTATTTAGATATAATTTCATAAAATCAAAAAAAATATAGAGATACTTGGAATATAAAAATACAAATTTTAGAATTACTATTTTATTTAGCGAAATATTTACATTCGGCATAAATTATCATTTTATTATTCTTTAAAACAAAAATTATTTTATCATGTGATTGTCCAAATTTCCTATTTCGTTATATCATGGTTTAACGAAGTGAAATTCATAAAAATTTTATTCAAAAATAGTGATAATTGGTTGTTTTAGTTCAAAATCACAATATAGTTCCTATATGATCTAACAAAGTTATGATATATACATATATTAAATTTAGATTAATATAAGGCTTAATAAAATTTTTATAATCCATCAAATTTCCTTCTCTAAATCTAAATATTGGATAAAAGATTAAATATTGAATATTATATTTAATCCCTTAATAATTTCACAGGAAATAGTAAAAGTAAATAATAATAATAAAGTTTAATACAGAAAATATGAAATTCATCCTATTATATCTATATCCCTAGGAATAATTGCAATTTTTATTATACTAACAATTCTTGCACTAATTACTGGGCAGATGTTAAACGGAGTATCAAGTACTGCAAGTATTATATTATTTTTTATTTTAATAATTGGAGGTTTTATAGCTACATATTATAGTAAAGATGAAAAAATTAGATATGGAGCTTACACAGGGTTATATTGTCTGTTTTAACAATAATTATTGCATATAACAATTTGGGATCTAATGGAATTTTAATGGCCATAACAGATATTATCCTTATATCACTTACAACTGGTTTTGGTGGTTTTCTAGCTAAATTATCCGAAAAAAATTATAGAGACTCTTTCAAAACAAGAAATTTTACTAATGGATTTAATCCAATTTTTGCTGTAATTATTGGATTTGTTGTAGCAACAATCAGTGCTGAATTATTAGAGATTATTTTTGGTATAAATAGTGTTACCATCGCTTATGGAGCTACTGGTTTTGTTATTGAAATGATATCCCTATTTATTGGAGGATTTGTTACTACATTTTTAGTTAGTGATAAGAAAATACAATATGGAATCTTTGTTGGTATAATTGCAGCAGTTGTAGGTCTTTAAAATTATATATTGAAATGGTACATGGATTACTAATTCACGAAATTCATTATTATTATTATTATTATTATTTAATTGGTTCATGTGTTGGCTATATATTATTTTCAGGTATGGGAGGTTATCTGGGTATAATACTAGCTAAACGTTTAAAGAAAAATAGAATTTATAAAATAAATTTATAAAATTTGATGATTAGGATAATTTATCATTATTTTTCATGGTAGTAGATCTATTATATCAAACTATTATTTTTTTTGATTCGGGATATTGAAATAAAATTTTGATCCTTCACCCTGTTTAGATTCGACCCATATTTTCCCACCATGTCTTTCAACAATTTTTTGACAGATTGCAAGTCCAATACCAGTACCCGGATATTCATATTTATCGTGTAATCTTTTGAATACTTCAAATATTTGTGACTGATATTGTGGTGCTATACCTATACCATTATCACTTACACTAAATATCCATCCATCTTCATCTTGTTCAGCCAACACACCAATTTTTGGCGTTTCTTTGTCATTAAATTTAATTCCATTTCCTATCAAATTTTGGAATACTTGCCCCATCTGGGATTCATCTCCAATTATAGTTGGAAGTGATTCCTGTACTTTTATCTCGGCACAGTTCTCTTCTGATGTTA
>PLTK01000111.1 GCA_003164415.1 Methanobacterium sp.
AGAGTGTCCATCATGGTTGTCTGCATTTTCCCACGAAGTATCAACCTTGTACTATCTGCTTTAGGATCACATCCATGAATCATTACTTTCTGATCATGAAAATAAGCCATTGCAGCCGCTGTATTCTGTTGAGTTGTGGACTTTCCTATTCCACCTTTCCCATAAATCGCGATTTTTCTTACCATTTAAAACCTCTCGTAATTTTTTTTTATTTCCAAATTTTATTAATTAACGGAAGAAGGCAACCGACTTCCGATAGTACTGCTTGGTTTTTATTATATATAAATATTTCGATCAAACGTACAGTATTTCTAGAAATTATTAAACGATAACATAAATTTTCTGAATAAAATATAACATTAAAGTGTAGAATATTTAAATATCTGAACATGATTGTATAATAATCTGAAATATCAAATAATATAATCAAAAATCGCAGCTTGGAAATATAACTGACATAAAATTAGAATCAATTTCATCCATTCCGAATAAAAATAAATAAAAATTTGTTCAAAATATGAATTTCAATACGTGTTAGATTACGTTTTATAATACATGGGCAAAATAATAAAAAAATATGTATCTAAATAAATGTGGACCCTTGGAGGTTTAAATGACGATTTATGTAGGTATTGATAATACAAGCAACAATGAATCCGTTGGTACGGCAAAATTCGCCCGTAGAGTTGCAAATAAAATTTCGGATAAATATCCTGTTTACGCTGTTTCAAGACACCAGTTCTATGTGCATCCAAAAATAAAATATTCCACACACAACTTTGGGGCAGTAATCCATTTAGATTGCGATGAAGAAAAATGTGTAAATGATGTTTTCCTAATTATCAAAGGAATAATGGAGGATGAATTTAACACAGAAAGCAATCCCGGTCTTGCAGTGGCACATGAAAAACATATATCTCCCGCGGTCATTAATTACGGCCAGGATGCTAAAAAAAGTATTCTAACACAAAAAAGAGCAGAGGATCTTGCAATACACTCTAATATAAAATTAGAAGGTTTTGGAAAAACTAAAAATGGTATTATCGGAGCAATTGCAAGTATAGGTCTTGCAGCAACGAAAAATGATGGTAGATTTTTACAAATAGGTAATATAAGGACCATTAAAGAACCACAGCCAGTTGAAAATTTCATAAAAGCAGGGATAGAAAAAATTTTTACATTAGATGGCCGTAGGATAAAGAATGGTACAATATTTAATGACAACAATAAACCAGTGAAACCATCCCCCATAAACGGTGAAGTCATATTATTTGTTATCGAGGAAAATGGCAGATATAAAGCCATTAATAAGGATTAAATATCGATTATTTTCGTTATCAATTAACTTTCATCTACTTTTTTCCATTTATTCTCGTGTTGGACAATTTGATCTTCACATTTACACTTTAATTCACTGCCATTTATAATACAAATAAAAGTACCATCTTTCATCTGCATGTTTTCACAATATTTCATTAGCATATAAATTCAACTCCTTATATTTAATAAGAGATCTACATTATAAATAAAATTTCTCCATAACTCAACCATAAACTCTAAGAACTTCGAAGCATTAAATCGGTTTATTCAATATTTATCACATTTAAAAACCCGGGATAGGAAAAAAATCATCTGTAAATTAGTACTCAAAATACATACAAACTAATTCAACAAAAAAAATTCAACACATATTTCAGTGTTTAATAATATGGGAGAATGATATATCATGGTTGATTATGCTACTTCTGAAGGATTTACATTTAACATGATAATTTTAAAATCTTTTTCATTATGTGATGATTGTATCAATATTAAAGTGTGGGAAGAGCCATCATGTACTGAAAAACTGAATCGTCTTATAGATTATAAAAAAAATCTAGTAAAATTTGAATTTGTTGATGAATATGAAATTAAACAAAAAAATAATATGATTGACAATTTATCTTTGATGATTTCCAAGCTTGAAGGTTTGAAGGAATAGTTAAAATAAATCTAAAAAGAAATTATGATATAGGTCATTTATAATTATGGTGCTTTATAATATCCCTCGCAGCTATAATCCCGGTAGCAGCTGCTCCAACAATTCCCCTTGATACACCAGCACCATCTCCAGCAGCGTAAAGACCATCTATTCGGGTTTTCATATTCTTATCCATCTCAAGTCTCATAGCATATAATTTTATTTCAGGAGCGTAGAGTAGTGTAGAATCCGATGCAACTCCAGGTAAAACTTTATCCAAAGCTTCAAGACCCTCAATAATATCAACCACAACCCTATGTGGAAGGGCCATTGCAATATCTCCCGGTGTTACACAGTTGAAGGTTGGTACAACATTACTTCTTTCGAGTCTTCTCCACGTTGATCTTCGACCCTTTCTAAGATCACCTAACCTTTGTAGAAGTGGTTTACCACCACCAAGGGTATTGGCTATCGTTGCTATAGAGAATGCATAATCCGAAGTATTTTCAACGGGTTCTGTAAGTTCTACTCTTACTAAAAATGCAAAATTGGTATTTTCAGATAGTTTATCCCTCATTGAATGACCATTCACTCCCATAAATTCATCATAAACTTCTTCAACTACAAATCCTTTATTACATACACAAAAAGTCCTAACAAAATCATCATAGGTCTTTGTGATTATATGAAATTTAGGATCCCAGTTAATTTTGGTCACCTCGTCCATAACTATCTGGGGAAGTTCCACCCTCACCCCCACATCAACTGGATTATGCTTCACCGGTATTTTAAGTTTATCTGTTTGATCCGATAACCATTTAGCACCAATTCTTCCAGGAGCAGCTAATAAATATTCACAATTAACAATAAAATTCCCTTGTTTATTATTTTTGAGTTTAGCTCCTTTCACCTTATCATCCACGATAATATCCAAAACTTCCGTCTCTAACATAAAAATAACGCCTTTATATTCCAGTTCCTCCTTTATAGAATTTATTATAGGCGGAGTTTTATCAGAGCCCATGTGCCTTTGTACTATAGGTATAAATTTTATTCCGGATGCAGCTGCCTTCCTTAGTAATGGGGATATTTTCTGTTCCTCTGGAGCGTAAAGCTCTTCAGATGCTCCATGTTTAAGGAATACTTGATCTATTTCATTAATAATGCTCCATGCGTCTTCGTTGCTGACAAATTCTTCGAGATTTCCCCCTATATCCGGCCTTAAATTAAGTTTTCCATCCGAAAGCCCTCCAGCACCACCTAAACCTCCTGTAATGTTACAAGGAAGACATCTTTTGCAGCTGCCATTTAAAAGAGCTACACATTTCCTCTCACTTAGATCTCTGCCTTTATCAACTACAATAACTTTAAACTTACCTGCTAATTCATTAGCAGCAAAAAGACCTGCAGGTCCGGCTCCAATAATCAGAACATCACATTTCATTGGAAAATCACCTATTTCTTTTGTTATCATAAAAATATCTATATATTATTATTCATTTTACAAACCAATAAATTTTAGTAATAATCAATTATTTTCTCAAGAGAGAGACATACATTTCCAGTGTATCAAGTGTAAAAAAATAAAATATAAAACCACCTCTGAAAGGTTTTTATTAATAATAAAATCCTAAAAAGTATATTTTAAACGATCAATAAATTATTCAACAATTAAATTCACATTAACATACTTTAATTTACTCGATTAATTATAATCCTCTTAAAATTTTGTGTTTACCTATTTTGTGTATTAATTTTAATAATTTCTAATTTTCATTGAATTAATTTTAGTAAAATTTATTAAAGAAAAAAATACATATTTATTTAACTGAATTGAGGGGATATTATGAGTTTATTAAATATAACTATCAATATTTGATGAATTTATACAGATATAATCTTGTGTATGATCAGGTGGGTTTACATTAAAATCTTGAGAAATTAAATTACATAAAAAAATTTAGTAGTTCAAAAAAATGATTATTTTCGTTGATATTTTAAGGGAACAATTTCCAAAACTCATAAAGAGACCGCTTACACGTATCATGATACTGGTCTTGGCAGTAATTGCATACGGAACAATAGGATTCCATATATTAGAAGGCCATGGATGGACTGTTTCATTATATTGGACAATAATAACCATTGGAAGTGTAGGTTATGGAGATTTTTACCCAAAAACCCATATGGGCATGTATTTCACAATTACTTTGATAATTTTTGGTTTAGGTACATTTGCAATTGCAATAGCCTCAATTGGCGAGCTCATAACCAACAATCAACACATGAAGATAATGGGGCTGATTAACGTGAAAAGATCTAAACATATTGTAATCTGCGGTTGGACAGAAAGTACAATTCAGTGTATAAAAGAGATTGGAAAGGAAAACGAAGTATTTGTACTCGATGAAAATGAAGATATACGGAAAAAAGCATTGAAAAATGGTGTTAACTATATTCATGGAGATCCAACCAGGGAATCTGATCTTAACAAAGCAAATGTTCTAGGAGCTAAAGCAGTTATTGTTGATATGGAATCAGATTCACATACCATACACTGTATACTGGGGATAAGAAAAATAAATAAAAATGTAAGGATAATTGCCGAGACTAAACGTTACGAAAATATAGACCAAATAAAATTGGCCGGAGCTAATCAGGTTATATCCCCCTTTGTAATCTCGGGAAGATTAATGTATAAAAGTATAGAAGGCGGATACGAAGCAACATTTGTACAAGACGTGCTGGCTGAACATAAAAGCAGGGAAATTAGGGAGGTTCCAGTCTTACCTGGAAGTTATCTTGCGGGTCAAACTGTTAAAGATGCTGAACTACACAATAAAACAGGCATAGTGCTGGTGGGAATTGGTAAAAAAGGAGATTTGACCATAGACCCTCCTGATGAATTTGTTATAGAAGAAGGAGATATCATACTAGGAATTGGAAAACCAGAGGAATTTGAAAAAATTGAGAAAAACGAGTTCAAAAATGAATTTTCATGACCAATTTTTAATTATTACACAATCAAAGATCTAATCTCACATCAATTCGTTTAAAAGGTTCAATATGGAGTGAATTATTTTTAAAAATATTCCTAAAGGAGTATGCAATTATAAGAACTCCCTTTTCATTTGCTTCTATTAATGCCTCCGAGAAATCAGGATCCATTAATTTGTTAGGACTGAATTCTAGGACATCATCCCTAATTATCAAAAAAAGTACAACCGCATCAAATCCATCATCCACTGAATGGGATAACTCCCCTAGATGTTTTGTTCCCCTTAATGTTGGAGCATCTGGAAACTTGGCAAGGCAATCCTCAACAAGTGTGCATCCCTTAACTTCAAGAAGCATTTTAATTTTATTGTTTTTTGTTAAGATAAAATCTATTCTACTTTTACCATAGGTGTATTCCCTCTTCTGAATCGAATAATCGGATATTTCAGTTATTAAACCAGATCTGATAAGTTCATCTGCAATATCGCTGTGAAAACCAGAATTAATTAAAACCCAAATATTCTGATTAAAAACAGCTATCACATCGTATTTAGTTTTTCTTTTGGGATTTGAGAGCGCTCTTCTTAATAAAAGTTCAACTCCAGGAATTAAAAGTTCTTTAAGCCTTCCAGGATCCCTCAAATGTGCAATTTCAGTGGATCCATTTTCAATTTCGAATACAACAATAAATCTATTGGGCCTTTCAACAAATTTTCCATGGATTAAATTTTTTATTATCATCTAACTACTATTATTGTATTATTAATAATTACACTTGATTCTAGATGAATAAAAAAAATTGTATGATATACAATTGTTAGTCTTAAAATGTTTTTTTATTAATGAATTATGATAGGATACCATTGGAGGTCATAGCTTTTCTATTGATAATAAATAGCCATAACTATATGATATTAATATGACAACTAAAATTCTTAAAAAGTTTTGATTACTGTGGGGGGTTTGTACCATAACTTATTAGGATCAAAATTATATTTATAATTCTCAATTGATAAAAACGATAATAAAAGTTTAAACTAAATGTTCACGTATTTATAGAGGTGAAAGAATTTGCATCCAAGACCAAGCCCAATAGCGGCGTCATTATACACTTTACGCGATATGAACGCCGATGTTATCATACTACACGGCCCACATGGCTGTTGTTTCAGAACTGGTCGTCTTTTAGAGAACGATGGAGTTAGGGTTGTTACCACATCCATGTCTGAAAATGATTTCATTTTTGGTGCTTCAGAAAAACTAGAGGAAACATTAATAAAGGTGGACGAAATGTTCTCACCTAAACTTGTTGGAGTTGTTGGAACCTGTGTCAGCATGATTATAGGTGAAGACATGAAAGAAGCAG
>PLTK01000210.1 GCA_003164415.1 Methanobacterium sp.
ATAGGTGAAGACATGAAAGAAGCAGTTAAAAATGCAAATATAAATGCAAAGGTAATTACAGTCGAATCCCATGGAGGGCTCGGAGAGGGAGACAATACAGAAGGAGCCATAGCAGTTTTAAATGCCGCATCCAAGGAAGGAGTTATACCAATAAGCGAAATGGAACGCCAGAATAAAATGCTGTTACTAGCTACACAAATAGAAAAAACCAGAGGAATGGCCCAAGGAGGATATATTAAACCTTCTTATGGTGATAATAAAGTGAAAGTAGCCAAATTACTCCTTGATGGGTTGAAAAAAGGCGATAAAATAGCTTTAGTACTTAATGCTAAGAAGGAGACATCGTACCTGTTTTCAGATATACTAAAAATTCCCTTTGAAAAACACTTTTCAAACAATAAAATAACCATTTTAGCAAACCTCGATGAGAATATTGGACTTCCAAGGATTAGACAACATGCAATAAATATTAAAAAAGAACTATCAGAAAACGGAATCATTATTGATGCTATTACAGGTGGACTTGACGAATATCCCATATCAGGGAAGGTAGCAGTTGAAATATTGAAGGATGAAAAATTTGATATCATAGTTGTTGCAGGAGTTCCGCATGCTTTACCAATAGAAGAAATTGAAACCACTAAAATAGCTGTTACAGACGGTCCTAGGTTGGTTGAACCTCTTAAAAAATTAGGATACAACCATGTTATTACAGAACTTGATGCCCATGCTAAAACACTTGGAACAGACCAGATTGTGCCATCAGATTTTGGAGATGCTTTAAAAGCATTGATGGATATTTAAAGAATTTTTATATATAATAGATTTAATAGTATACCCATATTAGAATAATCATTTTTAAATTTGTAAGGTGATATTATGACAAAAACCATTGGAATGATACTTTGTGGAGGCTTCGGAAAGAGGCTAAGACCTTTAACTGAAACAATTCCCAAACCGCTCATAGAGATTAAAGATAATTACACTATTTTAGACAAACAACTCTTTGACTTTAAAAATGCTGGAGTTGACAAAGTACTCCTTTTAACAGGATTTTTAAGTGAAAAAATTCGAGAACGATACGGAGACGAATATAGAGGCGTCGAAATTGAATACATCGTTGAAGATGAACCTTTAGGGACATTAAATGCCATTAAATTAGGCATGGATGTTATTAAAGATGGAGAACAGTGCGTTATTCGAAATGGTGATGTTGTAGCAGACCTAAATATTAAAAAAATGATCGAACAGGGCCAGAAATCAGATTACCCCCTTTCAATATTTGTTACCAAAATGGTTTCACCCTACGGGATTGTTGAGATAAGTGGAGATAGGCTTGTCTCATTCAAAGAGAAACCAGTATTAGATTATTATATTAACGGCGGAGTTTACTTTTCAAAGGGCGAAATAGACTTTGGAAGTTTTGAAGTAGGAGATATTGAAAAAACTGTATTTCCTATGTTAGCTAAAGACAATAAGTTAGGTTATTATAAAGAAAATGGATTATTCTGGATGGCCATAGATACTTCTAAAGAACTTGAATCGATTAAAAAGGAATATGAAAACAGAGAAGATAAACCATGGGGATACGAGAAGATACTTATTAATACCGAGAAGTATCTGACAAAAGAATTATTTTTAAGAGAAGGATACCAAACCTCTTTCCATTACCATGCCCACAAAGATGAAACCATGTACATTGTAAGTGGTGCAGGTTATATTGAATTTGAGGATCGTAAAGAATATTTCGGAAAGAATGATACCATTCGAATAGAACCCAAAGAAGTACATTCAATAGTTGCAATGGAAAATACGGTTCTACATGAAATCTCAACACCCCATTTAAATGATACCATCAGGGTTAAAGATTATTACAAAACACGTTAAACAAACCTAATTTTTTTTTTAAAAAAATAAATGATACAATTGTAATAAGGGCAGGAAAACATGATAACCATTATAGATTATGGATCAGGAAACCTTAAGAGCATAAAAAATGGTTTTAAAAAGATTAACGCCGATGCAATTGTTTCTTCTTCATTAAAAGATATTGAAGATGCTGAAGTGCTCGTATTACCTGGGGTGGGTGCTTTTGGAACAGCCATGGAGAATCTAAATAAATATAAAGAATCTATAGATAATCATATAGAGTCAAATAAACCTTTTTTAGGAATTTGTCTTGGATTGCAGGTTCTTTTTACTTCCAGCGAGGAAACACCAGATATTCCAGGATTAGATATTTTCAAGGGAGAAGTTTTACATTTTCCAGATTCTTTGAAATTAGAAGGACTTAAAATACCCCAAATGGGATGGAATCAGCTTAAAATTAGAAATGAATGTCCAATTTTAGATGGTATGGGTAATGATTTTATGTATTTTGTTCATTCTTATTATGTAAATCCCGAAGATAAGAATATAATTGCAGCTACAGTAAATTATGGTATTGATGTACCCGCTGTAATTTGTAGCGATAATATTGTTGCAACCCAATTTCATCCAGAAAAAAGCGGTGAAAAAGGGCTACAGATACTTAGAAACTTCGTTAAAATGATTTCTAAATAGATTTTTTTTGTAAAAACAATCAAAATAAATATAATAATTATGATATTAATTTTTAACAGATAAGTATTAATACATTCAAATGCATAGATCAACATATAAAAAGGTGTAGTAAGTGGATATAGAAGGATTCGTAAGGCGTAACATCAAAGATGAGGACGAAAGTACAGTCCAGAAAACCTTAACAGATAAAATTTTGGAATACAAAAATATTGATCAAAATCAGGCCAATGCAATGGCTGCAGCTGTTATTGAAGAGGTTAAAAATACACTTAAAATTGATTCCTACCCCGATGAGTTTATGAGGGATCTAATAAAATATCCTGAATCAGACGTATCAATGGGAGATATAGGTGTAGGATCTAGGGGTGCAGGAGATTTCTTTGTACATAGGAAGATTGCCGAAATTATATCAAACACCAATAGTAGTGCATATATATCACCCTCTGCCCAAGATGATGGCGGTGTGGTAAAAGCTGAAATAGATTCAAAGGATGTTTATATAACAACAGCTGTAGATGGCATTCACTCAAGGCTTAGTGAATATCCTTTTTTAGGAGGATTTCATGTTGCAAGAGCAACCCTGAGGGATGTTTGTGTTATGGGAGCAGATCCTATTGCAATGTTAAGCGATCTTCACCTTGCAGACGATGGAGATGTTGGGAAATTATTTGATTTTACTGCTGGAGTTTGTGCAGTATCAGAACTTGTCGATGTACCCCTTGTAGCGGGGAGTACCCTTAGAGTAGGTGGAGACATGGTCTTAGGAGACCGTTTAGTTAGTGCAGTGGGCGCTGTAGGAATATCAAAGCATCCACCCACAGCAAGGAAAAGAGCCGAATCTGGCGATATAATACTCCTTACAGAAGGTTCAGGTGGCGGTACCATCTCGACAACTGCCATATATCACGGAATGTTTGATGTTGTGCGGGAAACCATGGACATCAGCTTTATAAAAGCTTCAGAGGCCATATTCAAGGCAGGATTGTTACCAGAAGTTCATGCCATGACAGATGTTACTAATGGAGGACTAAGAGGAGATGCACATGAAATAACCAAAACTACTGGTCTTGGTTTGACATTCTACGAAGACAAAATAAGGGCCATGGTAAATCCTAAAGTTCTTGATATGCTAGAAAAATTAGATATTGATCCATTGGGAGTTTCTGTTGATTCTTTAATGATAATAGCTCCAGAAGATATTGCAATACAAGTCAAAAATACCATATCAAACGCAGGCGTTAGAATAGATGAAATTGGATTTGTTGACGAAACAGGCGTATCTAAATTAATCACAGAAACTGGAGAAGAAGAATTAAAACCACTATTCAGAGAAGCAGCCTACACCAAGATAAAGAAGATAGTTGGAGATATTGAACCCGAAAATTTCGAAGCTATGAAAGAAAAAGTACAAAAAGCAGCACTTGACGCTATAAAAAAGAAGGATAGGATTGTGAAAACCATTAACGACAGATAAGAAATCCAATTCTTCCAATTTCACCATTAAATAAAAGATAGGGTGGTATTTATTGATAAAAGAAGATGTTAATGGGATTTTTTTTAGTACAGATGTTGCATTGGGGTTGATTCCCCTTATAATCCTTATTTTAACAGTTGCTAATACAAATATAGATTATACAGATTTATACTTAGAAAAACAATACTTTCAAAAGGCACAAGATACAGCTGAACTCATGTCTACGTACACAGAACACAGTGATCAGACCCTACTTCAAAAAGTATCAAATGCAATTTCAGAAAACCAGAATAAAAAGATAGGAATAGAAAGGGCAAAGAATATTACATCACCATTTTTTGAAAGAACTATCGGAAAAATGAAATATCGTCTTGAGGAAATAAACTACCTCCAAGGGTCGGAAATAATTTCTAATGGAGACATTAAAACTGCTAAAAATGTTGGTGTAGCTGTAAAGTGTTATGGCAATTATCTGTTTAAGTTATATGTATGGCAATAGAATGCTCCATAAACATAATCTATTGGTTATGGCTTTTCAATATAATATACCTGGATTAAATAGTACTTAGGAAGTTTATCTATGGATACTCAACAGGAATCTACATCTAAAAAAAGGATTGCAAGGTTAATCTCTAATATTACACAACCTCCTGTTGTATCTATTCCCACATTTGCAATCATAAATTATGTTCTGTTAGGGTTCAACAATTCAATGGTAATAACCATAATATGCTGGATATTTGGGGCATTTCTACCTATTACTACATCTTTAATTCTTATTAGGAAGATGCACACAGATATAGATATAACTGATAGGACTAAGCGTACTTTACCATTATTTTTCGCTGTATGTTCATATCTAATAGGATTTCTTGTTTTGTTGTCTATGGGTGCTCCTGCATTAACAACGGCATTAATGTTAATATACTCCACCAATACACTTATCATCCTTTTTATTAACTTGTCGTGGAAGATCAGTATCCATACCATGGGAGTAGCCGGCCCTACAGTTGCTTTAACCTACTTATTTGGCATTTCAGGTTTATTATTCGGTCTTATAATCCCATTGGTCATGTGGAGCCGTGTTAGACTTAAAAAACATACAATATCTCAAGTTTTGGCCGGAGGTATCGCGGGTATAATCTTAACATACGTTCAATTGTACTTTATATTACCCCTAGTTTAATAATTATAAATTTTTTAATAGATATGTCTGAATTCATAAGGTCAAATTTAAATAGAAAAAGAAGTAATTGATATAATGTTGCTTTTATTCTTGTTTTTATCTAAATAAATAGAAAAAAATTCAAGAGATAAGCCCTGGTAGTGTAGCGGATATCACGTAGGATTGCGGATCCTATCACCCGGGTTCGAGTCCCGGTCAGGGCATTACCTATTTTTTGAGTTATATGTTCATCAGAGTTGATTAACATTAAATCATTATTATATATTTAAGATGATTTCAAGCATACCTACAAATAGATTTTGATCCCCTTTTTAAATAACTGAAATCTTTATTTTTATTCAGAACTATACTCCTATCCCATCTATCATCTTTCTGTGGATAATCTTCCCGGTAATGAGATCCTCTGCTTTCACGACGAACAAGTGCAGATTGTGTAACAAGTGACGCAATTGTGAGCATATTTTCAATTTCAAGTGCATCCAGAAGATTTTTGTTGTACCCTGAACCTTCGGGTACCTTCATATCCAAAGATTTAATTTTAAGTTCTTCTATTTTATTTAATGCAGATTTGAGACCATCTTCATTTCTGATTATTGCTACATCAGCCCACATTGTTTCCATAAGCTCTTTTTTTAGTTGATGAGGGTAAATTTGTCCATCTTTAAATATATTCTGAATTCTTTTTTCCTCAGAATTAACTTGATCCTCGTTGTATTCTAATTCACTTAAAAGTGCATTTTTAGCTGCTGACTCTCCAGCGCGTTTTCCAAATACTTGAGTATCTGCAAGCGCATTACCGCCTAATCTATTAGCACCGTGTATTCCTCCAGAAGCCTCTCCAGCCGCGAATAAATTTTCAACTGTAGTTTCACCTCCAGGTTTGATCTTTATGCCTCCCATGAAATGGTGTGCTGTTGGTGCTACTTCCATTGCTTCTTCCCTTATATCCACTCCAACATCCATAAATTGGAGTAACATTGTTTCAAGCTTTTCTTCGATGAGTTTATTTGGTAGATGGGTAACATCAAGATACACCCCACCATTATCTGTACCTCTACCCTCTCTGATCTCGTTGTATATTGCCCTAGCAACAACATCACGGGTAGCAAGTTCACCCCTTTCATCATAATTCTTCATAAACCTTTCCATATCAACATTAAATAGTTTACCGCCTTCACCCCGTACAGCTTCGGTTACAAGAACTCCTTTTCTCGATTCAGGATATAACATTCCGGTTGGGTGGAATTGGATCTGTTCCATATCAAGTAGATCTGCACCTACATTGTAGGCTAAACTGTATCCATCTCCTGTTTTTTGTATTGCATTTGATGTAACCGGATAAAGCCACCCAGCTCCACCACTTGCAATAATAGTAGATTTGGCCTTGAAAATAATCATATTTGAAGTCTTAAGTGAGACCCCACATGCACCTATGACTCGTGTATTCTTATTGTCCGTGAGGAGTGATGTTATCATTATTTCATCGAAGGTTTCTATTTTTTGTCGAATTACCTCTTCTTTCAAAGCCATCATCATTTCATGGCCCGTTCTATCTCCCTGAAAACACGTTCTTCTAAAACTTTGACCACCAAAGGGTCGTTGGTTTAATTTTCCAGATTTTTGTCTGTCAAATATTGCACCGTAGCTTTCAAGCTCTATCAATCTGTCTTGAGCCTCACTAACCAGTATTTTTACAAGACACATATCATTTAAATATGCTCCACCTTTCATTGTATCTTCAAAGTGCGCTTCTACATTATCATCAGCATCCACATAAGCAAA
>PLTK01000162.1:0-1202 GCA_003164415.1 Methanobacterium sp.
TTTATTTTATTAATTTTATTTTACTCTAATCTCCCGTAGTTATTCCACAATAAATTTATATCAAATTAACAGAATTAATCTTAGGAAACTTTTATTTAAAAAACTTATAATTAATTTTAAGGAGGTATTTTTATGTCACGGTTTGGTAAGTTACTGAGCAGAGGCCCAAAGCCAATATTCGCTAAAAGCCACTACATTTACACTGAGGATATTAAATCAACACCATTTATGAAGAAAACTGTGGGTTCTGGCCTTTCAATGGAAGTAGATACGTATTACGTTGTAGCGTCTGTTGAACTAGGAAACACCACTACAAAATGCATCTTAACAGCTACAAACCTCACTACATGCCGTACTTACCTGCTAGACAAAACAGTTAAGATGACTCGTGACATAAGGGCTCCAAAAAAAGGGGAAAAGGTTTTTGGTGAAACTGTTTGGGAAGTGGAATTAACCAAGGAATCTGTATCAGAAATGGTTAAAGAAACAATTCTAGAATCGCTTAAAAAAGCACATGTGGATATAGAAAAAGATCTAGATTTTGTTGTTAGATCTACTGGGGTTACAGCAGGATTTGCAGCCCCTGAAGAGGTGGGAGATCTTATTATAGCACTTGCAAAGGGATGTCTTGAAGCGGGCATACCGCCTAGAAAGATGTCACCGGCAATGAGCAAAGAAAATTTTCCGCCACGTCTCCAAGGATTTACACTGCTTGATAAGATAATGTTTGATGGAGCTGTTGTCAGTGTTCTTCCACCAACAGGGAGGGTTGTTGTTGCAAATGAAATGGAGGGTGAACTGGTAACCGCTGGAATTAAAGTGGCTTCAATGTGGACCAAGGCAGATTTTAGAAATCCCTGTGTATCATTAGATTTTGGAACAACTCTTGCAGGACGTATAACAAACAATGATAAACCATATGCTAGAACAATTGGAAATTTTTGCGGATTAGCTGGAGCTATTTCAGACTCAATAATAAGAGGTACGGAAATGGTAGATAAAAGGGGTGGAGCTGCATTAGACCTTTACAAAAAGGGAATTATTAAGGGTGCGGACTGGAAAGTAGCTAAAAAATATTCTGATCAAGCACATGAACATGTTGACATAAGAAAAGTTCCAGAAGATAGGGAAAGATTTGGTACTGTACCTGTCGATCCAAAGGCAGCATACGATGCAGGTACAACCCTAATAGGATGTGATGT
>PLTK01000162.1:1240-4560 GCA_003164415.1 Methanobacterium sp.
GAAGGGCAGGAATAACCGGTAAAAAACCAGAATTAATACTCGAATATTCTGGGAAATATTTCAAAGAGACTCTTTTCGTATCTGATGCACTTGCAATGGGAGCTGCAATGATGGCTAGATGTATGAACTCCCTTGGAACCCCAAAAAATCCTGTTGGCGGTTGTCAAGGGGGACCTTGCATACTGGGACCAAGGAAAAAGCTGCAGAACAAAGGATAATATGATATTTTTTCTTTTTAATCGTGGAGATGCTTTATAATGGTAACAGCACTTATAATGGCTGGTGGTAGGGGCGCTCGTATGGAGTGTGATATTGAAAAACCACTTATTGAATTGTTTGGCATTCCCATGATACAACATGTTATAGACGCACTCTCCAAATCTAAAGGAATTTCGGATATAATAGTCGCAACAAGTCCAAACACTCCTAAAACATCATTATATTTACAAAATCAGGATATTAAAATCTTTCTAACTCCTGGAAATGGTTATGTTGAAGATTTACAATATTATATCTCAGAGAATTATCCCGACAATTCGGATCATATTATATTGACAATTACTTCAGATTTGCCGTTAATAACAAGTGAAACCATTGATCATGTGCTCAATGAATATAATGTGAGTAGTAAACCCGCGATGTGTATCGCAGTCCCGGTGAATATATTTCGGGAGTATGGGTTGAAGCCCAGTATTGTGCTTGGAGATATGGTTCCGTCGGGATTAAATATATTAAGAAGTAACAACAAGCAACAAGATGAGGAAGTTCTGAAGTTGGGGAAGATTGAACTAGCAGTAAATATTAATAGCTGTGATGATATAGTACTTTTAGAGAATGTTATGAGTAAAAGTGGCTTAAAAATTTAGGTGATATCAATGGTTGTTGAAGAGAGAAAACTTATTAAAGGAGAAGAAAAGGTCTGGAGCGAGATCAAGGGATACCAAGTTGCTACTAACAATGCACGTATACTCGGAGAACTCGAAGAGTTAGTAATTAATGGTAAAACTGGAAAGATAACCGATGTAGTTATAAAGGTTGAAAAAGGCCGAAATGTTCATATTAAAGGTGCCAAGAAAAAGGGAGACAACTTACTTGTCCCGTTCGGTAGTGTAGAGAAAGTGGGCGAATTCATAATTATATCGGAATAAAACCCACTAAATTTTTACATTATTATAATTCCAATAAAATAGATTCAAATCGAAATCAAATTTAAATACTCTTTTTTAGTGTATTTTAATTTTAAAATATTATTCAATTAAAAAAAAATAATTAAAGAGTTTAACATAAGTAAATCTCTTTAAACTGTTTATATTTACATTCCCTGAACGCTTTGATCAATCATTTTTTTAGTTTCAGCTGCTAATTCTGGGGGTAAACCGGCTATGTCCATACTTAAGAATCCTTTTACAATCATTGAAGCTGCTTCTTCTTCTGTCAGTCCCCTTGACATCAGGTAAAGCACTTCTTCTTCGGCAATTTTACCAACGGCTGCTTCGTGTGATAGTTCAAGATCGGTTGAACTTCCCTCAAGCTCTGGAACGGAATAGATCAATGAATCATCAGATAAAACCAATCCCATGCACTCCAGATGGCCCCTCACATCAGGAGATCTCCCTGCTAAATGGCCCCTTGTGTATATTTTAGATTCATCCTTGGATACGGCACGTGTTATCATTTCTGCACTGGAATTTTTACCGGTGAGTATAGCTCTTGAACCAGCATCCAAAATAGAATCCTTCTGACCACCCAATATTGACTGGAAAACTACTTTTGAATTTTCCCCTTGACAGTATGCTGTAGGATATGTCTGTATTGTATTCACTGGACTGGTTAATATGTAATTACTGATATACGTTGTGTCATCGTTTAGTATTACACCAGTTCTTGGTCTAACTTCAACCTGCTCGGCCCAATTATGCACCATTGTGAAGGTTATCTTAGCTCCCTTTTTAAGATAAAATTCGGAAACACCAACATGCATAGCAGACTGAACATCATCACCAGTTGAACAACCAGTTATAATATGTAACTCAGAATTTTCCTCTGCAATTATTATATTATGGGCTGTTTGTGCAACTTTTTCATCGCCTATGAACATACATGCCTGGATAGGGAATACTTCCTTGGTGTTTGGAAGGGATCTTATAAAATATCCTCCTGGTTCTCCAAGAGCAGTTTTTGCCGTGTACTTATCAGTATCTACTGGTACAGCATTCCACATATAATCTTTAACCCAGTCATATTTTTCAATAGCCTGTTGAAGGCCCATCAATTCTATTGCTTCTGATTTACAATTACTACATACCTTGGATTGATCAATTTGTAAAAAAGATCCGGCTCTACCAGCTTCAGAAGCATCTACACCAACTTTGAGTAGGGATTTTTTATTCTTATTAGAGAGATCATTTAATGATTCAATCTCTTCATGTTCGCCAGCTTCTTCCCCTTCAAACTTTTCGAAGTCAATGTCTTCCCCTAGGGCTGCTTTTTTCTTTTTAGCTTTTTCAGCACGTTCTAATGTATTCCGCAACATTGCACACACCCTTTGAATCCTTCTTTTCTTATATCTTCCAATATTTCGTTTGGATCTCCTGAACAAGCTATTTTACCATCCATGAGAACGTGTGCAGTGTTTGCACCCACAAAATTAAGTATATATCCTAGATGGGTAATTAGTAAACCTGATTTTTCACGGAGTCCTGGTTTCTTATCCTTGTCCAAAAGCACATTTATTTCTTCTGCTAATAGTTCAACATTTTCAATATCCACACCTGAATCGGGTTCATCGAACATTATGAAATCGGGTTGTTGTGCTAAAAGCTGGAGAATTTCTGATCTTTTAACTTCTCCACCTGAAAATCCTAGGTTCACATCCCTTTCTAAGAATTGATTACTGAAATTTAATTTATCAGCCATTGCAATTGTTTCAGGGGAAAGATCTTCAGAAACGGGTTTAGCACCCTTTTTACTGCTTTCTATATTCAACAGATCTTTAAGTTTAACTCCTCTTATTGCAGGTGGGTTTTGGAAACTCACACCCAAACCTAATTGGACCCTCTCTGTCGTTGTCATATGGGTTATATCCTTACCTTTAAACAATATTTCCCCTCTAATAACTTTATACTTAGGAAAGCCAAGCATTGACATAAAAAGTGTACTTTTCCCACTTCCGTTAGGTCCTAAGAGGACATGAGTTTCGCCTTTGTCTATATATAAATCTATATCGCTTAATATCTCTTTACCACCGACTTCTACAGCCAGGTCAGTTATTTCAAGCAGCAGTCTAACCACCAACTTTTTTTATTTTAAATTATTAACTC
>PLTK01000026.1 GCA_003164415.1 Methanobacterium sp.
CGGGTCTTATCCTTGCAACGTTAACGGTATTTTTCAGAGATATCGAACATTTGTATACAGTTTTTTTAACACTTTTAATGTACGGCAGTGCAATCATGTACCCTGCAAATATTATACCTGCTAAATATCAATTTTTATTGACATACAATCCTATGTATGCTTCAATATCACTGTTCAGGGATTGTTTTATGTATGGAACATGGTTCGATCCATTTACTTTAATGTTTGCTATATTAACATCCTTTGGAGCTTTAGCAATAGGAATAGTGTTCTTTTACAAATTTCAGGATAAATTTATATTATATATCTAAAAATATTATTGAAAGAGTGTATTAGGTTAAATAGAAGGAATGATCATGGGTAAATTTAAATTCATAAAAACAAGTATTGAAGGATTATTTATAATAGAACCAATGGTATTTGGAGATGACCGTGGCTACTTTATGGAAACATACCATAAAGAAGAATTTAAAGATGCAGGACTCGATCTGAATTTTGTTCAAGATAATCAGTCTAAATCTAAAAAAGGAGTACTAAGAGGACTGCATTTTCAATATACTAAACCACAAGGTAAATTGGTAAGGGCTCTAAGGGGTGTAGTATTTGATGTTGCTGTTGATTTAAGAAACAATTCACCTACTTATGGAAAGTGGGAGGGTATTATACTTTCAGAAGAAAATAAAAAACAGTTTTATGTGCCAGAGGGATTTGCACATGGATTTGTTGTCTTGTCTGATGAAGCTGAATTTACTTATAAATGCACAAATTTTTATGATTCAGAAGATGAAGGTGGAATTCTCTGGAATGATCCTTCTATAGCAATTGACTGGCCCATAGATATTGATGAAGTTATCCTATCCGAAAAGGATAAAAAATGGAATACATTAAAAGAGAAACCTGTAGTTTTTTAATTTTTTAACCATAAGGAAATCTTTTGGGCAGTTGATAATTAATATCCATTTTTAATATATCTAAAAAAATAAATTAATGAATAATAAAATGATATCATGGTATTTATGGACTATAATGTGGTTTAAGCAACTGATGGACTATCACAATTACTAGTTATTTTAATATTGGAGTAAAAATATGAGACAGATAAGATCAATGGATTTAGGACTGATTTTTTTATTAACAGCAATTTTTGTATTTGTGGTATCATATACTCCAGTTGATACTGTTAAATATGGTTTAGAAATTTTAATTGTTATATTGTTGTCATTATTTTCAGGATATTCTATAACCGCATTATTAAAACCTGCTGAGGGTTACAAATCCCTCATAAAACATCTCCTCTTGATATTAGGGTCCGCTTTACTATTAATCATAATTATTGGTATTTCTTTAAAGGTATCTCCACTAGGGTTCCATTTAAGATTTTTAATCCTGGGATTGTCCGGAACAACCATATTATTTGTAATTGCAGCATTTGTCAGAAGAAATCTTTGGGGAAGATCCAATAAATATGAAGAAACAACTGATACACCCACATCAACTAACGCATCAGGGCTTAATGAAACACCACATCATGGTATCATACCAGAGACTGCTATTAAAGTGATAGATGTGGGCATGGAATTTAATTTAAGTCAAGAGAAAATAGATAATATTAAGGAGTATGCTATTAAGTTTGTGAAGAGGGAATTATTTTATCAGGAATTCTGGGCTTTAAAAGGCGTAAACTTCCAGGTAGAAAAGGGAGATAAATTAGGGATAGTGGGTTTAAATGGTGCAGGTAAAAGTACTCTTCTTAAATTAATTTCAGGGGTTATGAAACCAACTGAAGGTAAAGTTGAGGTAAGTGGTAGTTTAGTACCATTATTAGAGTTAGGGGCAGGATTTGATCCAAACTATACTGGTCGTGAAAATATCTTCCTTAACGGGGCATTATTAGGATATCCAAAGGATTTTATTGAGAGTAAATATGATGAAATACTTGAATTTTCTGAAATAGGAGATTTTATTGATGTTCCACTAAAAAATTATTCTACTGGTATGATCGCTAGATTGGGATTTTCAATAGCTACAATTGTTGAGCCTCAAATACTCATCCTTGATGAGATATTATCTGTTGGTGATGCTAAATTCCAAGAAAAGAGTGAACAAAGGATGAAATCCTTTATAAATCAGGAAGTAACTGTTCTATTTGTATCACACTCTGCAGAACAAGTAAGAAAATTATGTAACAAGGCTATATGGCTTGAGAAGGGCAAATTGATCATGCAAGGAGAGGTAAATGAAGTATGTGATAAATATCTCGAAAGTATGGGAATAGCACCTGCCAAGAAACAGTTTAACGATTTAGAGAATTAAATAGAATTTTTAGGGATTTAATAACACGTTATAAATGTTATTAAATAAGGTTCAAAGTTTTTATTAACAAATATAGATTAACCAAAATTCAGTATGGACTTAAAAAAAGATTCCTTATTTAAATCTTTTATCCAATTGGGTATTCATAAAGCACATGTCACTATACAATCATTAAATATTGTAATATTATTGGAAACTCCAACAGAGTTAATTAATGAAGTTCATTTAATTAAATGTCATTTTACATTTTAGATATGGAATATAAATAATTTTAATGTTGATTATTATTGGCAAAATAAAAGATTTTTAATTCTATGACTGTCATTTTTAAAATGTCATTAAAAGGACTATTCACACCAAATGATTACAAATAGTTTTGATAGTTTTTAGAGTTTGACAAGTTTTTAATATCTTAAACCATTTATATTTAGTATTGAAACTTTTACAACTAATCTAAGACAACATATTAAAATTTATTTTTTTAACTTTAATTGTTTTATGTTATTAAACCTATTATTAATATTTTTTTAAAGTATACAACTTGAATATTTATTATGTGTATTATATTAACCATGATGGACCTAATGAATTAAATAATAATTTTTATCGGATATTAGTTTCTTTGCATATGTATATTGGTCTGTTTTTTGTTTCAAGATAAGTTTTTGATAGGTATTGTCCGAGTATACCAATTGAAAATAGTTGTATTCCTCCTAAAAGGAGTATAACACTTATTGTTGAAGACCATCCACTTACTGCATCACCGAATATGAGCGTTCTGATTATTATTATTATCATAGATATCACAGCCAAAAGTGAGAAAATGATACCGGTGATTGTTGATAAGTATAATGGGGCTGTCGAAAATGATATGATACCATCAAGAGCATAAATTGATAGTTTCCAGAAAGACCAATTAGTTTGACCTTGTTGTCTTTCGATATTTTCGTATTCTAACCATTTTGTTTTAAAACCTACCCATGAAAAAATTCCTTTTGAAAAACGATTATATTCACTCACTTCTAAAATGGAATTGACCATTTGTCGGGTCATTATACGAAAATCTCTTGCTCCGTTAACGATTTTTGTTTTTGAGATCACATTTATAATTTTATAAAATGATTCGGTAAAAAAGGATCTGATAACAGGCTCCCCTTTTCTTGAAGTTCTTCTTGTGGCTACACAATCATATAAACCGGATTTAATAAAAGAATACATTTGAGGTAGAAGAACGGGAGGGTCTTGTAAGTCTGCATCCATTAAAATAATAAAATCTCCAGAACTATTTTTTAATCCAGCATAAATTGCCGCTTCTTTTCCAAAATTTCTTGAAAATGAAATGAATTTTATTTCTTCACAATCTTTACTTAATTTTTTAATTATTTCCAAAGTTTTATCATCAGATCCGTCATCAATAAAAATAAGCTCAAAATTGAGATTAGATAATTCCACATTTCCCTTGATGACTTTTGAAATTTCTTTACAAATTGAAAATATATTTTTTTCTTCATTAAGACAAGGAATGACGATACTTAATAGATCCATATTATCTCTCCTTAAATATAATTTTTTTACTTAATAAATAGTTTATAATGATTACAATTACATTAATAATAATCTTTGATGCAATATCATTGAACATCAATAAGACAACAAGAACATAGAAAAGAAAGGAGTCCAAAATCCCCGATAATCCTCTTCCAGCTATAAATAATCCAAATTCATGTAATATTTTTTCATTTTTACTTTCAAATACTAAAATTCTATTGGTAATATAAGCAAATAAAATTGAAAAAAACCATGCCATTATATTTGAGATCAAAATATTAATTCCACATACTTTAAAAAAAAATAAATAGCTCAATATGTTTACTAAGGTAGTTAAAACTCCAAATATAAGGTATAATACCATTTCTTTATTTTCATTTAATATTTTCAAATAAAAATTTTTAGTAAGAATTTTTAAAAAATTGGTTTTTTGTAAAATCTTAGATTTTGATGTAATAAAACTATTAATCGTATCTATAATTTCACTCATCACGTTTATCATCCTTTATTTCATTATTATTACTAGATGAAAAAAGATTATACATAAATTTCCAAAGTTTCCATTTTAACAACCAATTATTAATTTTATCGTATCTGCTTTCAATTAATTCGACACTTAGAATATATGATGCACATGTAACACAAAAATAATAAAATATTTCCCATCGCTGTTCACTTGCCCAAACTGTTGGTGAAAAACCTCTCATCATTTGTGAACTAAATCCTAATATTAATAGACAAAATATTGCTAAACTAATCTTCTTATCGCCATGTTTATATATTTTTATTAGACTGAACATAACAGAAAATACTATAATTGCATATATACTAGAAATTATTAAAATGTGCATTAAATTGGAGTGCAATAAACCATATTTTGTCATTCCCATCCCTATAAAATGAAGGGGAGGTCTATAACCCACTAAACTCATTATTAATAAAGTTAATACAATTATCAAGGGGAGTAAACTAAGTATTACTGATAATTTATTCTTTGTAATAGAATAAATATAAAGTGCCAAGATTCCAAAGAAAACCAGGCTAGTCAAACTGAATAAAAGTACAATCCTATAAAATAATACACTAATTCCTAAATCTATTTTGTTAACTAAGGTTAAATTATAATAAGTAGGGAACCAATGTGAAATCTCATGATAATATCTTATATGGTTTCCAGGACATAAATAAACATTTAAAAATTCTAAAAATATAATTAAAAGCATAAATAATACAGTATTTGGTATTTTCACTCTATTAAACAGACAATATAAAATGATAAAGAGATAAGCTACAGAAACAAGTGCAAGCATCATTTCTTGATTAATAGCGAATATTAATGCAAAAATCATTATTGTATAAATAATTATTTTTTGTTTGGTGTTTGTATTATTTCTATTGAATACATATTTTTTTAGCAGATAAAAATGTAATAATCCGAAAAATAAGGGCCATGTATAATTTAAAGTTGTAGCGATGTAACCTGCTTCATTTAAAGTATTTGTAGTCGTAAAAATATAAATTAGTACAAAAATACAAGATAAAGAATTGTATATATATGATTTACTGGCATCGATTTTTTCCATATTAAATATAATTTTGGGGATTAAAACAGCTATTAACATAAAAACTATAGAATCAAAAAAATTCCATATTATTTTAGGTAAACCTGCAAGTGGTATTAAAAAAAATTCGATTAAAAACCTTGAAGACCAAGTTTCATATTGAATGTATATATAATTAAAAATATTCTGATTATGATATATTTTAGCAAAAGTTATATCATCCGCAAGGCGCGGTAATGTAAAATGCCATGTAAATATGATTACAAAAAATATAACAAATGGAAAATATTTTAATAATGATTTTTTTGCATTTATTTTATTAAAATTCAATAGTATATCCCTCTTAATGTTTTTACTATATAAAAATTAATTCAGTTATATAATAATTTTAGATATTCAACTAAACATATTATTATCATTATAAATTTTTTATAAATGTATATACGTAATAAGTTAAGAAACAAAAAAATTTTAACTAATTTTTTTAGTTGAATTTAATATCTTAACAAACTAAGATTGATTTTATTTTATCAATAATGGAAATATTGAGAGACATGAAACTCCTAGAGGTTATAGTTCTGTAAACATATTGTACTTATGGTTTATTTTATTAAATATTAATGATAAACTAAATGTAAATTCTCAGAAATATCTATGAGATTTATTAACGTGCAATACCTTTAGGTTCCAAAATGGATTATGTTTACTATAAATCAAGAAATTTAATCTATTGAAACACTTTGATCATACTAGATTTAAATTTTAATGATTTAAAATGGATTAATCATACTATTTGCATGCTTTTTTTTAAAATATTTGAAAGTTAAATCCAAATAATTTGAACCGATATAGTAAATATTTAAAAATTGATTGTATATGATTTTATTTACTTGATTTTTTTTGTATGTTATTTTAAGATTTAACTTATTTTATTTCTAATAATCCATTATTAACTCCACTATTTATATCTTTTATAATATAGAATCAGATCAAATAATTTTTTCCATTATATTTTAATCTACATTCATATTTTCTTTAATAGAAGTCTTATAAACTCTATATTTAATTCTTTCTAAATTATTTAGGCTTTGTAGAAACCATGATTT
>PLTK01000082.1:0-4773 GCA_003164415.1 Methanobacterium sp.
TAATGGAGGTATATTTTATGGCAAAGGCAAAAGAACATATGAACTTAGCGTTTATTGGACACGTAGACCATGGTAAATCAACACTTGTCGGACACATTCTCTTACAGTCAGGAGCTATAGCAGAAAAGCAACTTTCTGATGGTGAAAACAAGTTTAGGTTTGTTATGGACAAACTCCAAGAAGAAAGAGAAAGAGGGGTTACAATCGATTTAGCTCACGCAAAATTCGACACTCCAAAATATGAATTCACTATTGTGGACTGTCCAGGTCACAGGGATTTCGTTAAAAACATGATCACAGGTGCATCCCAAGCAGATGCAGCTGTACTAGTTGTTGCAATAGATGATGGTATAATGCCTCAAACCAAGGAACATGCTTTCCTTGCTAGAACACTCGGTATTAACCAGCTAATCATAGCAATAAACAAAATGGACCTTGTTGACTACGATGAAGCAAAGTTCAACGAACTCAAAGACGAGATAGGTGCACTAATTAAAACAGTTGCATACAAACCAAAAGATATCAACTTCATACCAATATCCGCATTCCAAGGAGACAACATCACAGTAAAATCAGATAAAACTCCATGGTACAAAGGACCATCACTTGTTGAATCACTCGCAGAACTCAAAGCACCAGAAAAACCAACACAGCTACCATTAAGGGTACCTGTACAAGATGTTTACACAATCACTGGTGTCGGAACAGTTCCAGTGGGAAGGGTTGAAACTGGTGTAATGAAAAAAGGTGACAATATTATATTTGAACCACCTGGATCAACTGGAGAAGTAAAAACAATAGAGATGCACCATGAAATGCTTGAACAAGCAGAACCTGGTGATAACGTAGGCTTCAACGTCAGAGGTGTAGGTAAAAACGACATCAGAAGAGGCGATGTAGCTGGACACACATCTAATGCACCAACAGTTGCAAAGGAATTCACAGCACAGATTGTTGTACTACAACATCCCGGTGTTATCACCGTTGGATACACACCAGTATTCCACTGTCACACAGCACAGGTAGCTTGCACTTTCATGGAACTCCAGAAAAAACTGGACCCAGCAACTGGTCAGACCAAAGAAGAACATCCGGATTTCCTTAAAACTGGAGACGCAGCATTTGTTGTTGTCAGACCGACCAAACCAATGGTAATAGAAAAGATCAAAGAAATTCCTCATATGGGAAGATTTGCTATCAGGGATATGGGTCAAACTGTTGCAGCTGGAATGTGTGTAGATATTGTACCAGCAAAGTAATTAACAAATGATAAATGAAGGTAGAATTAAACCTTCTTTTTATTTTTATGGAGGATTGGAATGCACAAAGCCAGAATAAAACTCACAGGTACAGATCCTGAAAAACTTGCATATGTATGTGATCAGCTCAAAAGAATAGCAGAGCGAACAGGTGTGGACCTATCAGGGCCAATACCACTGCCAACCAAAAAACTTGTGGTGCCAACCCGTAAATCTCCAGATGGAGAAGGTAAAGCAACATGGGAAAAATGGGAGCTAAGAATCCACAAGAGACTTGTTGGAATCGAAGCAGATGAGCGTGCTATGCGTCAAGTTATGAAGGTAAATGTACCAGATAACGTGAGTATAGAAATCGAATTAAAAAGCTAATATAGCTTAACCCCTTTTTTATCTTAAAGCCGAGATAGCCTAGCCAGGGAAGGCGCAGGACTTGAGATCCTGTGGAGTTCGACTCCACCTGGGTTCAAATCCCAGTCTCGGCGTTCATAATCATATCAAAGGATTAGAAAGATTATTAATTTAATATCTATTTTTTTTTATTAAAACTTAATTCTAACCAGATAATATGCTGGAAAAATTTTGATCAAAAATAAAGAACTGGTAAATGACAGTTTTCAGATAAATTATATCAAAAAATCCATCTACTCCTACTATTTTCAATTTGAATATTCTAAACTTTTAAGAATAACCATTTTAGCACCAATATTTTTCATGGCCATAATTATTCTCCACTCCCATCCATCTAAACAAAATTAAAATTATCAATAACTAATTTAAGAATTTAAAATATAATATAATATCATAATACCTTTGGAGGGGTGATTCATGAGATCGATATGGTCGGGATTTCTTTCATTTGGTTCTATTCTAATACCTATAAGATCCTATGCAGCTAGTTCTAATCTTCATATCAGTTTTCATCAGGTTCATAAGACAGACTGTGGAAGGGTGAGATATAAAAAGGTTTGTGAGAAGGATGGGGAGGAGCTTAAACCTGACGATATAATAAAGGCATATATTGTTGGTGGTGAATGTCTAAAATTTACTGATGAAGAATTAGATGCCCTAAAACCATTTGCAACAAAGATCATGGAAATTTTAGGGTTTTGTAAAATGGATGAAATACCTGTAGAGGCATTGAACAAATCATACTATATAGGTACAGATTCACCACAGAAGGGAGGGGCTGGAAAAAGTTTTCTTCTTTTAAAGGAATCCCTTGTAAAGAGTGATAAAGTTGCGGTAGTAAAATGGGTTTCTAGAACCAATGAATATCTTGGAATTTTACAACCACATGGAAAGGGATTGCTTCTAAAACAACTACTTTACCATGAACAGGTAAGGCCTATGGATGAAGTTGAAATACTAGAATCTGAAGTTAATAGTGAGTTGGTTGATAAAGGTGTACAGGTAGTTGAGAAAATGACATTCGAGTTTGATTGGGCCGAATACACAGAGACCTACACTCAAGAAGTCAAGGAACTTGTTGAGAAAAAATTCCTAGGCGAAGAGGTTGAGGTACCAGAATTTAAATTACCCGAAACCAGATCAATAGAAGCCGAACTGGAAAAAATGCTGGAAGAATAGAAGTTTAGAGGTTTGTATATGCCGAACATGATAAATCCAATGCTTGCAACTTTAACCAGCCATGAAGTAGTGTTAGTAGGGTCTTGGCTGATTGAACCGAAATATGATGGTGAAAGAATTATAGCTGTACGTTCAGGTAATGAGATCAGTTTATGGACAAGAAGAAATATTCAAGCATCATATAAATTTCCAGAGATTGTTAAAGCTTTGAAGGATAATATTGAAGGGGACGACTGGATATTGGACGGTGAAATGACTGTTTCTGGTGGTTTTAGGCAGCTATTAAACCGAAATGTAGAGGACAGATTTAAAATTAGTTTACTATCAAAGAAGAATCCTGCTACATACAATATTTTTGATGTTATTCGCCATGAAAAAGATCTATTAAACATCCCCATTATCGAACGTAAGGGAATATTAATGAAGGTTGTACATCCAGATGCCCACATTGCCATTGTACCGTTCCATGAAGTTCAAAAAATTGAAGAAGAATTTCTTCATTATTTAAAAGAAGGTTTTGAAGGGGTTGTAATTAAAAATTCATATTCAAAATACGAACCTGGAAGAAGATCAGATCAATGGTTGAAAATCAAGAAGGGAGATACTGTGGATGTAAATATTATTGGAGCAACTAAAAGCACGGGTAGTATCCCTTTTGGTGCTCTTCTAATGGAAAAAGATGGGAAATATTTTGGTAAGGTAGGCACGGGTTTTAGTGATCAAGACAGGGCAGATATATTAAAACTTCTAATAGAAAATCAGGAACCACTAAAGATCACAATACCGCCTAAAGTAGAATCAGAAATATTAGTGACTTCAAAACCTCTTTTAGCAGAGATTAAGATGCAAGAAATGATCAAAAGATCTCCAAGAGCACCGGTATGGGTAAGATTTCGATGGAACGATTAATATACCGTAGAATAAAATCATACTCCAATAACCATTACAATTTACTCTTTTTAAATGTACAAAAAAAATTTAGACTTTTTATGTATATATTAATTTTTTTTATTACACACCCAATAAATTCACATATTGCGAAAAATTTATGGTTATAAAAAAACACAATAAATTGATGGATACGTTGTTTAAGGCCAAAAAAAATATGTTGAATAGGTTTATATAAATTTCATATTCTTATCAAATTGGGTATAAATTAGGCATAGGTACTTATCGTTTATTAACAATACAAATATACACACATATTATANNATTCACTGGAGAGATAAAATGCATCGTTTTGATAAATTAACTTCATTTAAAGATTATATTCCACTTATAAGAGAAAATTCTCATGGAAAAAATATAGGCCTGCTTGTAGATGGTCCAAATATGCTTCGTAAAGAATTTGACTGCAATTTGGATACTGTAAGGAGTTTGATATCCGAACATGGAAATATAAAGGTTGGTAAAGTTTTTCTCAACCAATATGCTTCAGATAAACTTATAGAAGCAGTAGTAAATCAAGGATTTTCACCTATGATAGTTGCAGGAGAAACTGATGTTCAAATGGCTGTGGAGGCATTCGAGCTTATACATAACCCTAATATTGATGTTATAGCACTAATGACTCGTGATATTGACTTTTTCCCGTTGATAAATGTAGCCAAAGAGCATGGCAAAAAAACTATAGTAATAGGGGCCGAACCAGGGTTCAGTGTAGCATTAAAAAATTGTGCTGATAGTACAATTACTTTAAAAACTCACCAACCACCAAGTTCAGCATAATTTTTTTTTTATTCTTTTTAAATATCCATAAATCAATTCATTAATTCTATATACCTATTTTAAATAGTTTAATCCACAATTTACCCATACAAATTTATGTAATTTAACAACCTTAACAACGTTAACAATGTTTATTGGGATAAGAATTTTAATATTTAAGGGATTACATATTATTTTTGGAGTGTTATCATGGATATAA
>PLTK01000082.1:4797-6883 GCA_003164415.1 Methanobacterium sp.
CTAAAAATGACTGGTATGGTATATGGATCGTACTTCAACAGTCCAGAAGAAGTTCCAGAAGACGAACTTGAATCTGAAATAGGATTTTCTTATGATGGAGATTTGAAGATCCAAGAGGGTAAGTTGGGATACAAAGAAATACCCGAACATAGTGTTCTTGCAGCGATACACAAGGGACCTTATAATAATGTAGGCCCAGTAATTCATGCACTAGCAGAATATGCTGATAAAAATGGATATGATATTGTTGGACCTGTCACTGAAGTTTATCTCAATGATCCAAGCCAAGTATCACCTGAAGAATTACTTACAGAGGTAAGATTTCCTGTGATTAAAATGGGTTAATATCCCATATTTTTTGAAAATCTATATTAAATATCAATATATAATAACAGGGATTTGAATGGTGTACGAAGATAATAGATCATCTCACAACTCAAAGGATTATGATCTAGAAATAAAAGATACAATCCCTTATTATGAGTCATTTCATGATGAAACTTTAAAAATTATAAAGACCATTTTAAATGACCCTGACATTTGGTTGGATACTGGATGTGGGACTGGTACGCTTGTACAGAAAGCATTAAAAGAATTTGACAATACTTATTTTATAATGGCTGATCCCTCCTCAGAAATGCTTAATTTGGCTAAAAATAAATTATCGAAACATTATTCCGACAGATTATATTTTCTCAAACCAACAGAAACTGGAAACTTAATCCTTAAAACTGATTGTAGGCCAAATATAATTACAGCAATTCAGTCTCACCATTATATGTCTCTAAATGAAAGATTTGAAGCCACAAAAAATTGTTATAAAATGTTAAAACCTAATGGTATTTTTATAACATTTGAAAATGTTCGTCCAACAACTTCCCGTGGTGTTGAGATCGGCTTAGAATACTGGAAAAATTTTCAGGAATCAAGGAGTAGGGGTCAAAAAAAGGTTGAAATGCATTTAAAACGTTTTGATGTTGAATATTTTCCAATAACAATTGACGAACATATAGCATTATTAAAAAAATCAGGGTTTAGTATTGTTGAGCTATTTTGGAGATCCTATATGCAGGCTGGATTTTATTGTATAAAATGATTTTTCTTAAGGTATCACCATTTAATGTTTATTTTTGAATTTAGTTTTAATTAATATTGTAAATTTTTATGTTATACCATAAACATTATGATTAAGGGTTTAAAAAAATTTAATATAATATTTTAAAAATTTTACTTAATCAAAATTTTGAGTTTATATCCTCCTATATTTCTGAATTTATTTGAGATTCAATTATTTAATTTACCCAATTACATCCAAATTTATATAAATTAAAATTCAAAAAAAGTTATTATATAAAACAAATTTTATTTGAGGGGTAAAAATGGAGATAAAACTTAAAGAAACAGAAGAAAAACAGGTTGCATACATATTTTATACGGGCCCTGTGGAAGATATGGGGGATTTGATTGGAGAGATAGCTGATTGGATGATGGAACAGAAAGTTGAAATGACAGGCCCTCCTTATTCGGCCTATTATACAAGTCCAGCTGAAGTTGCCCCTGAAGATATGCAGTACGAATTAGGGGTCCCGTTTACAGGTGATGCATTTGAATCGGGCAAGGTCAAAATAAAAATTATGCCTGCACAACAAGTTCTTTATGCAATTCATAAAGGGCCTTACAACGAAGTAGGGTTGGTTTATGAAGTAATGATGAATAAAGTAATTGAAGATGGGTATCAAATGACAGGTGCACCCATTGAGATATACTTCAATAGTCCCATGGAAGTGCCTGAAAGCGAACTCTTGACAGAGGTTCAATTTCCGGTTGTTCAAGTGTGACTATGTACATATCTTTTCATTTAATAATACGTAAATTCGATTATTCACATGGTAAATTGGATATGAAATTAAGGTTTAAAATTGAATAAAAAAAACATAGATTTTCATTTGATAACATTTACTATTCTGCAGTAGATTGATCTAAAAAAAATAAGTCAGTAAATTCTATTTATAAGATCATTAAAAAAATTTAGATTGAATATGAACCTATAAAAAAAATTATTATTCAAGATAGGGTGAATTAAAAT
>PLTK01000034.1:0-265 GCA_003164415.1 Methanobacterium sp.
TTTTAGCCGTAGTGACTCAGATGAATAGTGGAATTCCCGAATTAATGTTGAAATCTAGAGGAAGAGCAATAAGCAGTGCAGTGGATGTAGCATAAATTGTAATGAACAGATTTATGACCGATTTAACGGTTGGTTCCATAGATATCTGCACAGAAGAAATGACAAGCAGAGAAGGATCAAACAGTAATGTTTCAGCTATTGAAATACAACTCTGCAAGAACGAATAAATCCATTTAATCTCTTATTTTTTCTTTTTTCTTACGGA
>PLTK01000034.1:384-16220 GCA_003164415.1 Methanobacterium sp.
TTCATAGTATAAACCAACCAGAAATCTATGGGGGTTGATATATTGGATAAATTTGAGCAATTGATTCAGGATGTTTTAAATATGTCTGAAAGCGACCAAAAAAAAGCTGTAGAATCATATAAAGATTCTTGTATCTGTCAAACATGTCCAACCTACAATAAATGTGCATCTGATGCAAATGAAAAGCTTTTTTGTGTGACTGGTAAAAATGCAGATTGTATTACAGAATTAAGGGGATGCGAATGTCCTACATGTCCATTAGCTAAATCACTCGATGTAGGGGTGATAAATAATACCTACTGTTTAAGCGGTGGTGAGTTGGAACAGAGGTAAATAAGTTATATTTAGAGTTAATTTAATTTAATCCATTTTTTTGAATATTTATCATTATTAATAAAATTTAATAAATCTTTAATGGGTGAAATCATGATCACAAAGGAATATGTTCAAAATTTATTTCATTTTTTGGAAACAGATGATAATTCTCATTTCTTTGATAAAGTTGCAGATGACGTTAATTGGACTGTTATGGGCACCCATCCGCTAGCAGGAATGTATCATAGCAAAACAGATTTTATTGTAAATACTTTTATAAGGCTGAACAAAATCTTAAGGGATGGTGTGATATTAAAGGTAAAAAACATCATTGTACAGGATGAAACAGCTGTTGTTGAACTTGAAGCCATTTCAACAGCCATGAATGGCAAACCGTTTAATAACACCTATTGTTGGGTGTGTTTTTTTGAAAATAATATAATAGTTGAAGTACGTGCCTATGTTGATTCAGCCCTTGTTCAAAGGGTTATTGATGAGAATGAATAGGAAATAAGGGGATTTAATTTTTTTTATTTTCAATATTTTCATTATTTGGTCCCTTTTCATATTTGGCTAATTCAGTTCTACAGTAACGTAACTCTTCCTGGTATTTTGCTAATTCCCGTTTAAGTAAATAATTTCTAGTCCAAAGATAAACAGAAATTACAATAAATACTATTACCAATAGGAATAACAATCCTGAGATGATCCCTGCAGCAATAGCTTGCCAGACCAGAGCTAAACCATAGAGGAGATAAAGGACGGCGCCAATCACTGCTATTATTAATGCTATTATTACAATTATCTTTAAATTTTTAATTAACTCGTTGCTGTCCATTTTAATTCACCATTATTATTTTTTCCCAGCCATCTTATCCACAGTACTTCTAATAGATTTTATCCAAGGTGTTAAAGTATTTTCAGAATCTTCTGATTCATCGATATTGGAAATTCCTGTAGTTTGATTAACATAATCTTGAAGCCAGTCAGCTAGCTCATAATCGGGTAGGGTTTCAATCAATACCCATGCATAGCCTTCATGTTCACTACTTAAATTTAGTTCACCTTCAACAATCTTACCGGACATTATGATATGAACAGCCCGGATAATATGTAAATTCTGTTCAGAAGCACCAACAACATGTTCAAGAGATATTTTAAGATTAGTTTCTTCATAAACTTCCCTAATCAATGCATGGTCAAATGATTCTCCCTGATCTACTTTTCCACCGGGAAGTTCCCATTTACCAGGATTGGTTTTCGAATCGGTTGACCTCTTTAATATAAGAATTTTGCCGTCTTGGTCTGTGAGAAGGACCCTCACAGCAAGCCCATAAACATGGTTTATCATTAGTATCATTCCTAAAATTTGATATTAACTATTTCACTTTGGTTTATTTATAAGGATCATTTAGCACATACAATAAAATTTTTAATAATATAAGTTCAAAAACGAATTATTTTCTTGTAGCATTATACAAAACACATTAAACTGTTATAATGACTCTCTAAAGAAGATCTGTTAATAGTGTTCATTCTGTCTGATTATAATTTATATATGAAACGGAAGATTATTAATCTTCATCGCTTAAATTTGGTGAATTGAATAATCATATGTTTGCTAAAAAGATATTTGTCTTGTTTTATCTAATGGAAATAATGTAGAATTGGCCATTTTTTTATAAATTTAAGTTAAATATCGAGTTTTCAGATAATAGATCCAAAAAAATAATTATCAATCAACACATAATATTTGTTGTATAAAAAATGGATAGGGAGTGGTTAACATGAAGAAGTATCAGTGTTCCCCATGTCAATATATATACGACCCAAAGGAAGGAGACCCCGATAATGGTGTACCTCCAGGCACGGCATTTGAGGACTTACCTGACGATTGGATTTGTCCTTTATGTGGTGTTAGTAAAGATTTATTTGAAGAAAAATAAATTTTCCTTTTCTTTTTTTTAAATATAAAAACATCGTAATCCAGATCAATAATTTGGAATATTTGTTATTACAAAAAATTTTATTGTAAAACGCATTTTAAGTACGATTTTGTTATTTTTCCATCCACCAATTATCTAATATAATTTAACGAAACTTTTTTTCTATTGGTATAATAGTTGCATTTTAAACAATTACTTTAATAAATAGTAACATCAAAATAGTGTATTAATCTGCAATAGGTAGTATTAGACTGTAATATAATTCTAATATTCTGGCTAAAAAAACAGTAAGGGAGTGGAAAAATTTATAGAACAAGGCGATTTTTTCTATAAATGATAAAGCGATAATCAAAAATAAATTAATAATATTTACTTTGTTATTTATTGGTTTAATGATTATATTTTCGTATAATCTGGGTAGTGTTTCTGCTGCATCAGGAGATAACATCTATGTGAACACCCATGGAAATGATAGTTGGAACGGCCAAAATTATCAATAAAAAATGCAACAGAAACTGTAAATAATGGTGGAACTGTTAATATTGCAAATGGAATGTACACAGGGACAAAAAATACCCATATAACCCTAGATAAAAACGTCAATATCATCGGCCAAAGTAAAGATAATACTGTCATAAATGGAAATGGTAAAAATTGGATATTCCATATAAAAACAGGGGTAACAGTCAATATCCAAAATTTAACCCTAATCAATGGTAAATCAAATAGTGGTGGTGCAGTAGATAATAACGGTACATTAACTGTTAATAACTGTGCATTTAATGGCAACCATGCTTATGGTGGAGGTGCAATCGATAATTATGTTGATAGTACATTATTGTTGTAAGAAGCAACTTCAATCAGAACCAAGCTTACTTTTGTGGTGCCCATGAAAATGCAGGTAAAATGAATGTGGACAAGGCAGTTTTTACCGATAACAGTGCAACCTTAGGTGGAGCTATTGATAATGCTGATAATAGGAGTATAACTAACAGTAGTTTAACAGATAACCGTGCAATAACTGCAGGTGGGGCTGTATCAAATTATGAAGGCGATATCGATCTACATTTCAATAAAATAGTTGGAAATACAGCGGATACAGGCAGTGCTATTATACATGGGGTTGGTGTTGCAGATCTAACACAAAACTGGTGGGGATCAAACTCAGGACCATTAAATAGTGTTTTTGGAACTTCAAATGTTTATCCATGGTTGATTTCAAATTCAACTAAAACAACTTCTATTAATTCGAATAATACAGTATCCTCATATGCATATCAAGGAAAAACTAAACAAAGTGTTAAGACATCTGATATTGATACCTCCTCAAAAGCAACTGGTACGAATCTTACATACAATACAGTAGTTCAATATAAAACAATTAGAATCACCTTCAATCAGCCCATAAAAGCAGGAACCATGTGGATTGAAATAAAAAATAGCATGGGAAACATTAAAATTCTAGGTATAAGTATAAAGGGTAATATTTTAATTATAAAAGTATCTGCACTACTCAATGGAAAATATACCCTAATACTCCACAATGCCAGTATAAACAGTTTAAAAGGTAAACCCATTCCATACAGTGTATGTAATTTTAATATAACTAGTACACCTACATTAGAATTGGAACAAATACCTCAACAAGATGCAATAATACAATCAAAATCGTCTAATTCATTTGATATTAAAAATATCATTTTACAGACGGTGAGCTTTATTAACAATCAGTTGATGAGGATATGAAATTTTATTTTTTTTATAATTTCGTATCTCAATATCTATTTTTACAAATATAGAATAAAAAAATGAATCAAACATTCTGCTTTAAATTTCTATTAATTTATTATTAACTAGTAATATTATTTAAATATTCATACAAACTATTTTTAAGGATTATATATGATAATAATGTCTTAATACTAGTTTAATCTCAAATTGGATTTGAAATTTTGAGTTTCGGGTGAAAATTGGGTGTAAATTGGGAAAAGTGTTATATTCATTTTAAGTTAATTTTTATATGTAATATCCAATTTAAAATGAGTATTTCATTATAAATATCTGTAAAAAGATTTTATCATGTGATTAATTTAATTAAAACTGTAAAATTTAAATAAATGATTAATGGAGAATAATAAATGGTTAAACGTAAAATAGTCATTTTTGGAAGTCTTTTAATCCTTTTAATCATGTTCTTCTATTTAACTGACAATTTCGTCATTTCTAGTAAAGCAAATAGTGGTAATTCCAGTGTTGAAGTGCTAATTTATAATGGAACAGGTGCAATGGAAAGCAGTGTCGACGGTATTGAAGAATGTCTAAACGAAAGTAACAATAACAATATGAGCTCGCACAAATTTGAATATGCAACAACTAGCGTTATAAATTCAACAACTTTATCAGGCTATGATGTTTTAATAATGCCTGGAGGGGAAGCTATAGACTATTTTGATAATGATGAAATCGACAATGCTTCCATTAAACAGTTTGTATCGGAGGGTAATGGTTATATTGGTATCTGTGCAGGTGCTTATGCAGGATCCAACTATGTAAATGGTGATTTTCCAGGATGGGATTTAGCTCCTGATGTAAACACTACAAATGAGAGCTATGAAGGAGTATTAACAATAGCTGCTACATCATCGGGAACTAAACTGCTTAATGGTACTTTAACAGATATTTATATGGATACTGGTCCTGCATTGTCAACAGATAATAAACAGATAGTTATGGCCACATATGCAGATAATAACACGGGTTATGTGAATTATCCTGCTATAATTGGGGATACTTATGGAAATGGCAGGGTCATTTTAAGTGGTCCACATCCAGAGATGGATCCACAAAACCCACAACTTCTAACCAACATGTTACTATGGGCTTCTAAAATTACCTAAATAATGGTTTAAATTCCATAAAAACTATCATATTACTTTTTTTTGAATATACGATTTAATTCTTAGATTATCAGGTAGATAAAATAAACATCAATTAATAATGACATTATAAAGAGAGCAGCAACATTAATTTTAACAAAATTTATTGTAAATTCCCTGTCAAATCTTCTTCTAAACAGGGGATATATTCCTAATATTAATGAAATTAAGGATATTAAAACCAAGACTCTAAAATCAATGTCTGATGGGAAAAGTTTGGTGTAGGGAATAATTATGAATGAAAGTGTTGCAAGCATCCCACAAACAACATTAAGTTTAAATCCAAATTCACGCCCTTTTGATACTATCCATGTTATTTTATTTCCCAATTTATCTCCTTCTAATGTTGGAAGCTCAAAACTGTTGATAAAAATTATTTGAAAGAAGATAATGGGAATTGAAAAAATTATAAATGTTATATCCAATGTGCCCATCAATGCAAAGTAACCGGTACCTAAAAATATTATGACGGCAATTATGTTTGCAACCTCTCCCAATCTACGATATACCAGTTTAATGGGTGGAGCCGTATAATACCATGCAAGAAGATTTCCAAAGAGAAGAAATAAAAAGAATGTAACTGGATAATGGAATAAGATTGTAAATGCAGCGGCTAGGAATATGGATAAACCCATGAGGAATAATGAAAATTTTTTAGAAAAATCTCTCAGTTCAGGATTTTCAACCAATATCCCGCTTCCACCGGTGATTAAACTAGATCCAGTGTAACTATCCACTTCAAAATCAAAATAATCATTACTGTAATGAACTGCTAGATGAGCAATTAACAGGATAGAATAACCTAAAATAAACTTACTTAAAACAAATTCTGCATTTAACAAAACTGCAAGAAGTGATCCCATCAAAAAAAGTAGAAAATCACCAGCAAGGTACTGTGGCCTTCCGAGCTTAATAATTTTTACAATTGTATCAATATTCTTGTCCATTTTACACCTATTTACAAACCTTTATTTTATTAAACACAATAATTATTTATAATTTTAGAGCTTTTAAAAATCCTTAAAAATATATTATGGATACAAAATAGCAGTTAATCAATATTATTGATGTAAATATCCCTGCTAAATTGTATATGCAAAATTTTGTTGCAATGTGTTTCTTTCTAGGGTTGATAATTAATTCAAAAATCCCTAAACCAACTGGAATCAGGGTTATGGCTGCTAGGATATTGAAATTAATAATTTGCGGAAATAAATTTGTGTATGGCATTATTAAAAATGATATTGTGGCAAGTAGTCCAGAGATTAAAATTAGTTTAAATCCAAATCTACGGCCCTTAATAGCAATCCATGTTTTTTTACCCCCTGCTTTATCGCCTTCCATATCTGGAATTTCAACGCTCATTGTAAATAAAAATTGTAATAACATTATGGGAACAGCGAAAATTAAAAATTGGAGATTTATTGTACCCATAAGAGCAAAAAAACCTAGACCCGGGAATAAAAACCCAATGGCACTGTTTCCAAATTCGCCTAGACCTCGATATGAAAGTTTGATTGGTGGTGCTGCATAGAATAATGCAAGTAAATTGGCTATAATTACAAATAAAACGAATGTTAAAGGATATGAGAAGATAAATGTGAAAATAGCTGACACTATTATGGCCAAGGAAATCAAAGATATTGCCATAATCTTAGCCAAATTCCTCCACTCCGGATGTTCAATTAGTACACCGCTACCCCCAGAAATTGGGGTTGGTGTAACATGATGATCTGCTTTATAATCAAAATAATCATTATGATAATGGACTGCCCATGTAGACAGAAATATAATTAAACAACCAAGGATAAATTTACTTAAAACAAATTCTGCACCAAACAATACGGCAAGCAAAGCGCCCATACTGAAATAAAAGAACAAACCAATTGCAAATTGTGGTTTACCTAGTTTAATAAATTTTAACAAACTTTTAATGTTATAATTTGATTTAACTGGTTCAATATAAGACAATATACTCCCCCCATATAATTCAAACTTATTAACAGTTAACAATCAACAAATTAAACCCAATATGGTCATAATAATTACTTTAAGTAGCACAATTACTATCTAATTGTTTCAAATGATTTTAAAGTATAGCAAATAATTTTTGAATAATTATTGTGCAATTTTATGATATTTAAGGATAAATTATCCACAATCAATGCATTGAATATCAAATTAAACCTCCCGGTTTTTATTAAGGTTTATAAATTAAATTATAAATAAAATTAGTCCAACTAAAATTCCTATTAAATATTGGCTCATTAGATTTAATTGTAACCATTTAAATCCTTAAACTAAAATATGGTCGTTTATTAATTCAGTTTTAATTATATATATTATGAAAATTTACTAGGAATTAATAATATATATTGTACCTTATTGTACCTCGAGGAATTAATAATTTTTTATTAATATCCAAAAATAACCTTGACATAAAAATATCTATATTTCCTCTAGTTATTTTAACTTTAAAAGAATTGATTGATTATGCTCAAATACCGAATATACTACTTCTTAATAATTTATTATAATAAATATTAATTATAATACGAGTAAATTTGAATTAGAATCTAATTATTTTAAATTAAGCTTATCAGAATCTAAATAAAATTTTTTAATATTTATTTCGATGTTACCGATAAAATTTGGATTTTAAACATTTATTATTTGTACCAAAATTGAAAAGGTATCAGTCATATTTAGAGATCTCTTCAATAAAAATAAATGAAATATTTTACATATAATAAATAAGAGTTAAAATGATTGAAGACAGGGATAATGTATTCGAGATTCCAGAGCTTAGAGACAGAACCGGTGTATTCTGGAATAGGGAACACGCGGGTAAAGTTCTTTCAGATATGTTGTTAAGCTTTAAAAATTCAGATTCTACTATATTTGGGATTCCAGCTGGCGGTGTTCCGGTGGCTGCACCAATTGCATCAAACCTTGGGCTAGATTTAGATGTGGCGGTGGTGAGTAAAATCACGTTACCATGGAATACCGAGTCGGGCTATGGTGCAGTTGCCTTTGATGGTACTGTGAAATTAAATAATGAAGTTGTTTCTCAAATTGGACTCACAGAAGAGGAGATCAAAAAAGGTGTAGAAAAAGCTACTAGTAAGGTTGAGAGACGTTTTAAAGAGTTTAGAGGAATTAAACCATTCCCCTATACCAAAGACCGTAATGTGATTTTAGTTGATGACGGTATTGCATCTGGATTTACCATGATAGTTGCTATCGAAGCACTAAAAAATACTGGTGCAAATAACATAATCATTGCAGTTCCAACGGCACATCTAAAATCATTAGAACTAATCACTCCCAAGGTTGATGCGGTTTTTTGTGCTAATATACGTGGAGGATGGGGATTTGCTGTTGCTGATGCCTATAAAAACTGGTGTGATGTAGAAGAAGATGAAGTAGTTGATATTTTAAATGAATATATTTAAATAATATTTTTTATTATCCCGTTCCACACATCGAAAGAAATACAATTGCAGCTTTAAGTGCAATAGATTGTACTGCATTCGCACTACTTTCGGATGGAAACATGGAGCATCATTTGATGAAGTTATTGGACAATGGAACTAATTGAAAAGACACTACAGAGAATATCAGAAGGAGAACTCGCTGTGGTTCAAAGAGGTATAGCTATCTGAGAAATATGTCTTTAAATTTTATCTCTGAATAAATTATTTCCCTGTTTGATAATATATAATAATTAAATAAATTTTGAGTGATCAAAAATGATAGGTGAAAAAGTTTTTGTGGAAGGAATTGAACATAAAGATGATAATAGTTCTCTTAGAGTTGCTATTAAAGATGTGTTTCTTAAATCAACAAATAATTTAGAATGGCTCTCGAAGGGGGATTTAGTACTATTAAAACCGGCATTGAATTCAGATAATCCCTATCCCTCAACAACACATCCATTTGCAATAAGTGTAATATCAAAGATCCTATCTGAGGAAGGTGCTGATGTTATAATAGGTGATCAATCAGGATTGGGACATGTGGTCCAGGATACTATAGGAGTAATACGTGGAAACACTCGAGATAACTTTATTAAATCGGGGATGGGTAATGCTGAAGATAATAATTTTATTAGTTTTGAAACTAGGGGATGGAATAAAGGTTTTATTCATCACTACTCAGATTTTACTCCTTCATGGCCGAATGGATTTTATGTTACTAAATGTATAGAAAAAGCCGATCATATTATCAGTTTACCCAGATTAAGTACACATAGCCAAGCAGGTGTTACACTTGGTTTTAAGAATATGGTTGGAATTCTTAGAGATGATAGTAGGATGGATTTTCATGCTAATGGTCCATTCAACAATTTCATAAAAAGAGAAGCAAGAGGAAGTACTCTTAAATCAGTTGATGATGGATCAGGAACTTTTATTGAGAAAATTGTTGAAATAAGCGATTCAATTAAGGAAAAACTTCGAGTTACCCTTTTTGTTGCTACAAAGGCACAGTCAACCTTTGGACCAAATCAAAGTGAATTTAAACTTGGAAAATTAGAAATTGCCAAGGCTAACATCGTGAATTTAAACCCAGAAATGGTTTTTGCAAGTAAAGATCAAGTAGCAGTTGAAGCGTTTGCATTTGCCATGATTAAAGATATAAGAAACAATATTCCACCATTATCAAAAATATTCTCAAATTTAATATTATCGTCAAATAAAATTATAAACCAAGTAGATGAGATTCCAGTCAGGAAACAAACATTTATTCAACATGCAATCAATATTGGACTGGGTAATATGCCGGATCAGATAATCTACAATAATATACCAATCACACTCCAGAAACGATTAGGCAAATATCTTGAGGAAACCTAAAACATCCAAATCAAAAATAGATGATTGAATAAATAACAGTATGTATCTATTTGATTATGGATAGAATATTTTTCAAGACTATAAATTCAATTTAATTGGAATGGAAGATATATGTTAAAAACAGATGATAGTAAATTTTTACTTATAAAATTCATAATTTTTTTTGGAGGAAATGTAAATGGCACATAAACAAATAGAAGTTAATATTGAAGAGGATTTTAATATTTTTGTTGATGAAGGATTGGAAGATGTTATTGAAAACTTTTTTCACTGGGATATTGAAACATGTAACTGTTGTATTGATTATAAAGGCTCAATATGGATAGAATTTTGTGATTACGAGGATTGGAAAAAATTTCTACAGTTAACATTACGAAACAATCTGGAAGTTAATGGTAAGAGTCAAATACGCGAAACTCTATGGGATTTTCTGCAAGAAAAAGTTAAAGTAAACCTTGTTTTTGATGAGGAGGTAATTGAAAATCCGAATGATGAAGAAAATCTGATGGGAACAGGTGTTCTTGTAATTTGTGTAGGTATGACATTCCCTAAAGAATATTTAAAGGATTTTAAAGCTCTTTTCTTCGAGACTTTCCCACAGAAATAATTTATAATTTCTTTTTTTAAATTATCGTATTTATGAATATTTTATTACCTAAAATTAGGTTGGTCATAACCGAACATTTATATGTTATTAGCTACAACAACTTAATTGATAACTCAAAAGATCTGATTGTATCTTGGAGATATCAAATAGATACGATTTAGGGTTATATAACTCCCATACACCCTAAGTCATGTCTAAACATTTATTAACTAATTTGAAAATAAAGAAATCAAACAGTGGTGAAAAATATGCTAGTAAAATTTGATTTACAACATTTCTGCTGTGGACCTAAAGGCTGTGAACTTGAAATTGTTTACGGTGAAATGATGGATGCAGAAGAATAATTACATCTAATTTTTTATTATTTTTTTTATTATAACAAAATATTTAACATCAATACCATATGGAATTTAAAAACAGTTTTTAATGTTTTCAAATTCATTTTTTATATTAAAGAGTCTATTAACCTATCTATAAATATGCATACTAATATCAACAAACTGATTATACTCATACTATTTAAACCAGAAAATATACTATTTTAATTAATTACAGTTAACAATCTCTGTAATAGTTAAATTATATTCATTCATAATGATCAGATTAAATGTCAATTTGAACTTATAAATGTGATTAGATGGGTTGTAAACCAAAGATCTGTCAACACCAATCCTTTTAGCAGTGTCAAAATATTACCGATTAAATCTGTATCAAGGTATTTAGAACATAATTAAAGGATTTAAGTTATAATTAACTATATTATGGATATTATATGACTATGAAAATTCTGCTAGTTGAAAATGAAAGCTCCGAAGCCGAGGATATTAAGCGTGTACTGGGATCACTAGATTATGAAGTTTCACATGCTTCAAGTGGTGAGGATGCCTACGAAATTGCACTAAACATAATGCCCGATCTTATTTTAATAGATACACAACATAATAAAAACGAAGATATAAATATTACGCCTCGAATTAAAGAGTTAGAAATACCTGTTGTATATTTAACATCATATCCAAATGAAATTGATATTAAAAGCACGGATCCCTACGAATATGTGGTTAAGCCCTTCGATAAAAACGAATTAAAAGTTACCCTCGAATTGACATTATATAAAAATAGGATTTTCAGGAAATTAAAGGCCAGCGAAGAGAAGTATAGGCGGCTTGCTGAAAATTCAAGGGATATGATCTACAGTATGACTGTGCCTGAAGGGGAATATCTGTATGTAAACCCGTCTGCAGAAACTATCACTGGGTACACAGTTGATGAGTTTTATAATTCCAAAAGGTTACTGTTAAACTCAATACATCCTGATTTCAAAGATTATTACAAAAAAACATGGGAACAACTCTTGAATGGAATAACTCCTCCAACCTATGAATATAAAATAATAACCAAATCAGGGAATGAAAAATGGCTCTATCAGCGCAATTCGCTTATTAAAGATGATAAAGGAAATCCAGTAGTTATAGAAGGTAATGTAACCGATATTACCGAACAAAAAAAAGTAGAAGAAGACTTGAAAAGGAGAGAAGTTGAGTTCCGCATCGAGTACAAAAAACTTTTAAGAGCTCAGAGAGTTGCAGAGATTGGTATCTGGGAAAATAATCTTGCAAATAACGATCTTCACTGGACCGAAGAGATGTACACAATACTAGGATTCAATCCCAATGAACCAGTAAATCTTAAAGAGGTAATTAAAATCTTTCCTCACGAAGAATTGCAACGTTTCCAACAAGCCGTTGATGGAGCTATAAATGATAACATTCCCTACAGTATGGACTATAAAATTGTTAGGCCTGATGGATTAGAACGTTACATCCATGACGAAGGTCAGATCATAAGAGATGATCTGGGTAAAGCAAAGTCCATGTTCGGAACAACCCAGGATATAACCCGGCGTAAAATGGTTGAAAAGTCGTTAAAAGATAGTGAATCCAAATTTCGTAATCTGGTCGAAACAACCCCTGATATGATATGGGAAATTGATAAAAATGGAATATTTACATATATCAGCCCTCAATCTTCATTTATTTTGGGATACACACCTCAAGAGATCATTGGAAAGAATATATTTTCATTTATTGAACCTGGAGCAGTTGGGAGAATAAAAAAAATATTCAATACTCACATAAAAACTTTCAGAAAAATAAATACACTAGAAGTTCCAGTATATAGAGACAGCACGGAATTAACTCTAGAAATTCGTTCAGTTAGAGTTAGAGATAATAAAGATAATAATGAGGGATTCCAAGGGACTGCAAGGGATATTACCGAAAGAACCAAAGCAACAAACCAGCTAAGAACATCAATTAAAGAAAAGGATATACTTCTTCAAGAGATACATCATAGAGTAAAAAACAATATGCAGATAATATCCAGCCTTTTAAATTTACAAATAACTTATCTGAACGATGAAGAAGCTGTCAATCTTCTCAAAGAAAGCCAGAATAGAGTTAGATCCATGGCAATTATACATGAAAAACTGTACCAAACAAATGATTTTACCAAGATAAACATCACAGAATATATTAACAGCCTTGTTAACGGTTTATTCTATTCATATTCGATTAAGAACCATATAAATTCAACTATAGATATTGATGATGTTGAATTAAACATCGAAACAGCGGTACCAGTAGGTCTAATTTTAAACGAACTCATATCGAACAGTCTTAAACACGGCTTTGCAAAGGGTAGTGGAGAGGTATGTATCCGACTTAAAAATATTGATGATAAATATGAGATGATTGTAAGAGATAATGGAATTGGATTTCCAAAAGATGTTGATTTTAGAAAAACCGAATCATTGGGATTGCAATTAGTAAATAATTTGGTTAATCAGATTGATGGTGAAATAGAACTTAAATTAAATCATGGAACAAAATTTATAATCACATTTCCAGAATTAACATATAACAAAAGGATATAAAAACCAGTTTTATCCAATATTAATAGGTTTTGATAGATTAGAATTTATAATCACATTAAAATTTTTACTATTTTTATTTGAATAAAATCAATTTCACAAGAAATCAAACATTTTCATACAAAATTATTATCACCCACAAAACCAATAATTATAATGGGTAATATTTATTTTTCAAACAGAATTTAATCATTAAATATCAATCAGGATGGAAGATATTATGAAAAGGATATCATCAAAATTAATAAGGAAAAATGTACTGGCTGTGGAGATTGCATCCCTGGATGTCCAGAGGGTGCTTTACAAGTAATTGATGGTAAAGCAAGGCTTATAAGTGATTTATTCTGTGATGGTTTAGGTGCATGTATTGGAACATGTCCTCAAGAGGCCATAGAAATTGAACAAAGAGAAGCATTACCCTATGATGAGGTTAATGTGATGGAAAACATTGTAAAAGAAGGCCCTAATGTTATAAAAGCACATTTAAAACATCTTTACGATCATGGGCAGAAGGATTTTCTTAAACAGGCCATTGATTTTTTAATCGAGAAGAAAATAAAAATTCCAGACTATGAAAGTGAAACAGTTTCAGGCAGCTGTCCAGGAACCATGGAGATGGATCTAGGGGAGAGACCTGTAAGTGGCCAAGAAGCACAAGTTTACAGTGCGGAACTTCGTAACTGGCCAGTACAACTACAGTTACTAAATCCAAATGCTCCCTATTTAAAAAATGCCGATCTTCTAATTGCAGCAGACTGTGCACCATTTGCATATGCAAATTTTCATCAAAGGTTTCTAAAAGACAAAATATTGATAATATTCTGCCCCAAATTGGATAAGACCATTGAACAGTATGTAGATAAATTAACAAACATATTCAAGAATCAGGATATTAAATCAATATCCATAGTTCAAATGGAAGTTCCATGCTGTTCTGGTATTGAAGTAATAGTTAGAAGGGCTATTGAAAAAAGTCATAAAAATATTATTATCAAGGGTTATACAATTTCAATAAAAGGGGAAATAATATAATCCTAAAAAGTTTTTTTTAAATAAATTATCATGATATTACATCGGGCATTGGAGATGCAATGGGCTTAACAGAGCCATCTAATTCTCCCTCTTCATCTAAACGTATTATATTACTGTTTACATTTATTTCATTACTGTTGTGCGTCACAATAATAACAGTTTTTTCAGCCATTAAAGTCATAATAACTTCGTTTATTGCATCTCTTGAATCTTTATCAATGGATTTTGTTACTTCGTCCAAGAGTATTATGGGCGAATCTTTCAAAATCGCCCTTGCAAGTGCAATTTTCTGTTTTTCCCCACTTGAAAGCATTAAACCATTTTCTCCCACTTCTGTATCGTATTTGTTATCTGTACTTTCAATAAAATCATGGACCTTAACAAGTTTTGAAACGGCAATAATCTCTTCTTTTGTTGAGTCAAGGTTACCTATGCTAATGTTTTCATATATTGAACCATCGAAAAGGTATGGGTCAGAGAATATCATAGAAACATTTTTAATCAAACTATTCCTTTTAATTTCATTAATATCCTGTCCATCAATTTTTATACTGCCTTTATCGGCAGGGTAAAGGGAACAGATCAATTTAAGGATAGTTCTAGTGATTTGCTTCCACTTTCTATGTTCATGCTTTTTCCAATTCCACTTAGATCTGCCATTTTTTATCACCTTTTAAAAATTTGTTAAACACTTAATGGCTTTTAGATATACTTAGTTAACTTTATATATATAAACTTTTACATTCTAACTTAAAATTTTTAAATTTTTTTTAATAATTTCGTAAAATAAACATATAATAACTTGATTATTATTAGAAATGTTGATAGTATGATTATTATTAAGAATAAGATAGATAGGTTTTAGTTTAGAAGTTATGACACCATGGAGTGTTTATTCCACTTTTATTAGGATATAATCCACTGAATTATTTGATTTAAAATTAACATTCCAACTCATTATTAGATTCATATAATTAATGCCAGAATTGATATGCACAATTTTTATGCCTTAAATTTTGTTATGGTCTCGATTATAACTATATTCATTCAGTGAAAACATTATCATACTAGAATTTATTAATCAGTAGTAATAAATACAGATAAAAAAGTAAAACTATATATCATGAATAAACATAACAAATATGTAATTATAATTATAAATAATAACAAATTAAAGGTGATTGAATGCTCACATCTGTCCAGAAGGAAATA
>PLTK01000068.1 GCA_003164415.1 Methanobacterium sp.
ATATAGAAAGCATATTTTCAACAATCAAAAGAAAATTCAATGGCACAAACCACAGCAGAAGCACACAACTATCAAACAAAGAAACCAAACTCAAAAACACAATATACAACATCTACAGATCAACACAAATCAACTAAAAAAAGGGTTTCTACAAAGCCGAAACTTATAATAAAATCTAAAGGCGCCACAGGATTTACCATATAAGCAGGGATAATTATGGGACTTCCTATTGTTACACAAAAAATGTATGGAGAAGGATTCACAAGATTTAAAGTCACTCCTTTCCTCAGAGATTTAGATTTCTTACCTCAACATCTAATGGTTCTGGTGATCCATTATCTGGTTACACCAGCACTTTCACAACCGTTTGAATGTATAAAAAAAAATTCATTCCTATTTTTTTATTTTTTTTGGAATTTGTATCTGTAAAATAATTTGATAATCTTTTTTAATTAATCTTTGATGCTATCAAACCAAAAACCTTTATATACACATTCATAATATTATATCATTACTTCGATAATTATCGAATTATAGAATAATTGAAAGAAATAATTAATTAATTAAGAGGAATAAACTCCAGATCTTCACAAAAGTAAATTTAAATTATTTTTATCAAAAATTATTCGAAAGCAACCCACTTGATAAACCCTATAATGTTAAAAAAGGAGTAAAACTAAAATGAAATCTACAATTTATTATTTTTCTGCAACAGGAAATTCACTAGAAATTGCCCGTCAAATATCTAAAGGACTGGATAACTGCACAATTAAGTCGATGACATCACAGTTACCAAAAAAACCTGTTGGAGGCCCTGATGAAGTTATTGGATTCGTATTTCCCGTTTACTATCTGGATATGCCATTATTTATGGAACAATTTGTTGAAAACCTTAATATCCTCCCAGGAACCTATTGTTTTGCAATTACAAATTATGCAAGATACAAAGGTAATGCTTTAGGCAATCTTGAAGAAATCCTTCAAAATAAAAATATTCAATTAAACTATGCAGATGATGTAAAAATGCCTGGAAACTATATTGTGAGCTACCCGCCTCCTAATCCAGATAAATTAAAAGAAGTATTAAAAAACAGTAGAATTAAGGTCAATAACATTGCTAAATCAATTTCCAATAACGATGAAAAACCAGTAGAAAAGAGTCTATTATCTCGAATATTTACTAAACATCTGAAATTTATTATATTTGGAAGTATCTCAAAATGGGATGAAAAATTCGTGTCAGATAATAAATGCACATGCTGCGGACAATGTGCGGAAGTATGTCCAGTAGAAAATATAGAAATTGTGAATTGCCATCCTATCTGGCAACATCATTGTGAAAGATGCCTTAGATGTATTCAATGGTGTCCTACAGAAGCTATCCAATATGGTAAAAAAACAGTGGGAGTTAAAAGATATCATCATCCCAACGTTACAGTTGAAAATTTTATAGAAACTAAAGATTAATAAATAATTTAAATTTTTTTTAAGACTTAAAACGCCGGGACTGGGATTTGAACCCAGGAGGAGCTGATGCTCAACAGGATTTCGAATCCTGCGCCTTACCTGGCTAGACTATCCCGGCAATTAAATAATTTAATATAACTATTCTATTAAATCCTATTGGAATATAATTATTTGCTATTTATTTTACACAAACCCCATTTCAAAAGTTTTGTCGTTGGAAAAAATTCATCTAATATTATGGACATATTTAATGTAGTCATGTAATGTGAGGGGGATGAATAAAAATGGGTATTGATTTTAGTATGCAAAACATTAAAAAATGTCTTTGCATGAAATGTGCAGTCCAAATTGAAAGTCAATGTGTGAAAGATAAGCAGAAACTCATGCTGTTAATGAAAAATCAGGACCTTGATAGTCCAATGATGATGAGTCCCGATAGAGTACCTGGAGTTTATTGCTCTACTGGTAAAGCATTATGTAAAGATATTGATACAAGAAAAGTATGTAAATGTAATGAATGTTCAATTTGGAAGGAAAAAGAACTTGAAAAAAGCACCCCCGGCAGATATTTCTGTAAAAATGGAAAGGCACCTAAACATTAACTTTTAATGTAGGATACTACTCAATTTCAACCAATATTTCATTTCTTCTTAAAAATCCTGGACGGCTGGATTATTGTATTGTGCAACTATTAAGTTAGATTGAGATTCAAGGTTTTTTTTACAAGCAGTTTTCTCATTTCTTCCATTTTTTCATACACAAGTATATTTTTAACTCTCCCAGAAAATCTTAACACTGCTGTTTTCTGATTTTTTACTTCTTTAAACTTTATTCTGTATCATCTGGCTCTGGAAGAGTTTCTAATGTATATTTAGATGGCATGGTAAATGATATTCTATGCATCTTCTCCACATATGTTTCATCTGAAACTGGAGTATTCATACTAATTTTTTCAGAATCTTTGAATGATTCTGGTGTTACAGGCGATGCCATTGGAATTTTCTCTGGCCCTTTTATCTTTTCTTCAGAGACTGGTGTGGTCATGGGTATACTTTTTCTATTTTGTTACCTCCGAAATATAATTGGCAAGTATCCTAAACCAATTGTTACAGCATTTTTGTAATCTGATCCCACATCTACTTGTGCTAATATATAATCGGGATATCTCCTAATTTCGAAGTGATCATCCTTTTCTTCTAATGTATATACTGGGCTTTCTATCATGATTAACACATCTAATAATAGTATGGTTATAACAAAATATAAATATTTGGTAAATCGACATAAAAGTGGATTAGTTCATCTTAAACTAAAAAATGTGCTTATTTAATGTTTGTGGTTTAATTTTTGATCATAATATTTTTATACTTTACTCTGAAAGTTTTATCTAGAGTCTGAAAGGAGGCGGTTATTTCACAAATAATACCTTTCTTATCTCTATTTTACGAGGGATTTGAGGTTTAACCTCAAACATATCCCCGTAATAAATTTATTTTAATAATAATTTTTATAATTTAACCATTCCCAGATATAAACCAGGATAATATTAAAAATAAAACATTATATCTACCTTTTTTGAATTAATTCTGATTAATTTTGAATTAACAATCCTGAAACTGTTTGAATGGTTTTTTTTTTAATCCTAAAAATAAATAGTGTTATGATAAAATTTATTTAAATTCTAAGATCCGGGATTTTAATCCAAAATAAGTTCATAGTCAATGAAAATATGGGTTGATAACCAAAATTGGTTAACGTTAATAAATTTTTAGATGATTTTATGTTTAATTTTGTTAATCTTAATGTTTAAATACAATTCATGCAAAATCATTGAATAGGAATTATATGATCCATCTGGGGATGATGCTATTTTAGACCAAGAACGGGATGAAATTATAAATAAACTTGAAAGTGACTTAAAGACATTGGAAACCAAAAATCTCGAGTTAAAATATGCTAACAGAAATTTGATTTCAACACTTTCAGAACAGAAAAATATGTTGAAGACACTTAAAACTAAAATTAGCAAATTAGAGTCCTCAAAAGTCGAAGCTTATTCATATCAAGAGCTTGATAACGAGCATAAAAAACTAATTAAAGATTATAAAAAGCTACAAACACAATATAAAATATCACAAGAAGAAATATCACATTTAAAAGAATTAATTCCAGAGGAAAAACCTTCTAATGGTTTATTTGGAAGGTTTATGAAAAGGAAACCCTCAGATGATGGAGAAAAGAATCTGGATGATCCTGTCTCCGAATCAAAAAAATGATATAGATATTCATAGTTTGAATTGATTAATTACATGCTTAATACGGGGTTTTGTAAAGATTAAATAATATAAAAACTCCTTTATAAAAATTTATGGTGTTTTAAAATGGTTTTTCACGTAATGATAATACCAACACTTGGTTGTCCCTCAAACTGTGCTTACTGCTGGAGTTCTGAGGAAGATTCAGAGTTAATGACTATTGAAACTATTGAAGAAGTTGTTAAATGGCTTGAAAACTTTCGTGACGATACAGTAACAGTAACATTCCATGGAGGGGAACCCCTACTTGCAGGGTTTGATTTTTATCAAAAAGCACTTCCCATACTAAATAATGGTTTAAAACATCTTAAACCTGCATTTGCACTCCAAAGTAACCTTTGGAATCTTACAGATGAAATGGCCGAACTGTTCAGCGAATACAACATTCCAATAGGTTCAAGTATTGATGGTCCTGAAGAACTTAACGATTACCAGAGGGGTAAGGATTACTATAAAAAGACCATGAGAGGATATGAAATAGCCAAGGCCCACAATTTGAAGGTGAGTTTCATATGCACATTCACATCCCATTCAATAAACTATAAGGAAGATATAGTTAACTATTTCCTGGAAAATGGATTAACACTTAAATTACATCCTTCACTCCCATCTATGCGTGATGAAAATCCTGAAAAGTGGGCACTTTCACCAGAAGCATATGGTGAATTATTAGTCTATCTATTAGACGAATATTTAGAGCATATGGATGAAATTGAAATTATGAATATCGATAATCTGGCAAAAAGTGTGTTCCGTAGGAGAGGAACTGTATGCACATTTGTAGACTGTATGGGAGATACATTTGCTGTTGGCCCCGATGGGAGTATCTATCCTTGTTACCGTTTTGTTGGAATGCCAGAATATGTGATGGGAAATGTCTATGATAATCCCAGTATGGAGGATCTGGCACAATCAGCACCATGGAAACTTCTCCAAGAATTCAAGGAATATGTGGATACCAATTGTAAAAAATGTACATATATCAAATTCTGTAGAGGAGGATGTCCATATAATGCATTGGCAATAACAGATGCCAAAGTAGAAGGTGTAGACCCTCATTGTGAAGCCTATAAACGTATATTCAAAGAGATAACTGACAGGGCAACCCGGGAAATGTTGTCTGGTTCGGGAATGATGCCAACCGATCCCAAACTAGGGAAAAAGGGTAAAAATAATATTATGTCCATAATGTTAAAGGGCTCATAAATTCTAAATCCTTAAAATTCATATTAATTTACATTAAAATAATTTCAAATTGAAAAATAATATATACAAATTATCTTTTTAATAAATTTTTTTTTAAATTGGATGAATACATTTTTTTCCCTGAAATATCATAATATATAATCTGGAGGAGTAAAAACATGAATCTTGGTAAACTAGATGAAAAATGTCCTAAATGTGGATGTAAAGATAAAACACTTAAGAGAGATATTGAATCTGAAAACTATGCACATGCAAAAACAGGTGCACTTTTATGCAGCGAATGCGGATATGTATTCAAAAAGCGTGAAGATAAAGAAAATAAAGAATAGGAATAATTTTTATTTACAACAAATTTTTCATTTTATATATATTTTTATTTGACGTTAAAAAATTTAAAAAATGAAGATGTTGCTATTCACCTAACTTTTAGAATCTAATTGTACATGTTTACATATACTTGTCAATTTATTTAGTGAATCCATGTGGTTACAACCCCATCCTAAAACATCAAAACTCCAACCTATATACTTACATCCATAATCTATCCATAACCAGAATTGCCACCATTTAGGATGTGGTTTTTGAGGTTCTTGTGGGAAATTAGACAGATCAATATCATAAATTTCATCCATATACGTTCCAGAACGACTAAAAGTTACATTACCAGGCATAGGTTCCTGTGATGGTGAAACATCATTAACACCGTACACATTACCATCTAAGTTAATGGCATTTGTAGTATTGGTAATATTAGTTGTATTGGAAATATCCGTGGTATTTACAGTGTTGTTATTTAGATCCGTGGTATTATTCACTACCATAGTATTGTTCAACCTTGATATGTTAGTAAAATTGATTATATTATTTAAAATAGTGCCCATATTTAAATTTGTTGTATTATTAACGACCGTAGTGTTATTTACGGCTGTTGTATTGTTTAGAGCTGTAGTATTATTTGTTAGAGATTCATTATTTTTTGAAGCATTGATAGTGTTGTTGGTTTTGTTTATAACAACTGCTGATAATGAAGTTAAACTTCTACTATTTTGTTGAGGTAAACTACTCCGATACATTAATTCTGCGTCATAATAGTCATACGACTATCAATTTTTGACGGTTCTACATTTATATCAGAGCTAGATGTCGCTATTATCCCGGTACAATTACCTATTGCAATCGTTGTAGCTACTACGATCGAAGTAACAGCTATACATACAATTAAAACATGAGACAATGTCACAGCACTAGTTGCAGTCACTACTCCCGCTACTGTTGTACAAATACCTGATGCTGCACCTAAAACGACTGCTGCCATGGTATAAGTAGCTTGTAAACTGGTACTCAACGAGTTAGGTATTAGTATTCTTGATTTAGCAAAAGATGCAGAGTTATAAGCTTTATTCAGTTCGCTGGTAGTCATGTACCGATAGTCCAGATCACTAACTGTCGGGTTACCGCTAAAATAACCTGATTTATTCTCATAATTCGCTTTGCTCTGCTGAAGGTTATAATCATCTGTGGAAATGAAGTTTTTTACAAAAATCTGTAAATCATCCCTATAATCCACAAAATTGGTAATAGGAGAGGGGTGCTTGTTTTTATAGTCATCCCATTTTGGACAATTCATTGTATATACTTCATAATTTGAACTAGTTGTATTAGTTACATTCACTAAATTTAAGGAGGCATTATTGCCCAAATTTGTTGTTGTATTGCCAAGGATAGTAATGTTATTATCTACCACCCCAGAACTATTTGAAGACACTCCACTCGCATAAAAACCGCCGAAACTACTTTGTAATAGTAAAAAATCATCAATACACCAATAACAGGACTTAAATTCATTTGTATCACCTCTCATTAACATTATAGTTCTCAATTCCACTCGTTAGCCAAAGTAATTCTTATTAAGTGAAGTTCTAATTTCCAACGATATCGTGATTAAGTGAAATTTTACACTTAACCTTTTTAGATTAAAAGTTAGAGTATTTAAATTTTTGTAAAGTGTTTTAAATTTATTATCGCCAAAGAAATAAAAAAATTTCCTACAATGAACTGACAAAAAAAATCTTTCTTTTTTTACTATTAGGTAAATTATTACAAAATTAGGATTACAGCTTGCCCATAATATTTTTTAATTAAAACCATTTCTCCATATCAAAAATTAAGAATCACGAATATACACTAATAAACCTTGAAATTAAATGCAATAACTCTTTTTCCGACGATTTTATAGGAATATTAATATTTTAATCAAAAAAGAGTAGATAATGTAAATAAGAACTCTTTAAGAATCAAATTAAGTCCCACCATATTGTTTCTTTTATTCTGAATCTAATTTATTATATTCAGATTTTAAGAATCTTTATATTAAGTTATAATCAACATTAAGGTGAAAAAAATGAATATAACTAAAAACATTACAGATTCTCTGCACTATCCTATTAAAGATTGGGTAAAAATAATAATTCTAGGAATAATCCTGATAATTCCAATTGTTAATTTTATTGGACTAGGATATTACTTAAGAATCATAAAATCAACTTTAAATGGTTTGGATGAACTTCCATCTTTTGAACGTCTTGGAGAACTATTTATTGATGGTATAAAAATTTTTATAATCTGTTTAATTTACTCAGTTATACCCTTAATCTTCTACGTACTTTCAGTCGCCTTTGTAGGATATGAAACAGTTTCCAGTTCCACAACTACTTCATCAATATTTTCCAGTTATTTACCAGGATTAACTGGAATATCACTGGTATTTTTAATTATAGCCGTTATTTCTGCCCTAATAATCAGCATATTGGCATATATGAGTATAGATAATATGGCATACCACGGCAGTAAAATAGGTGCAGCATGGAGATATCGTGAAATAGTGAATAGAATTGCGGTAATTGGATGGGGAAATTACATTCTTTGGTGGGTAATACTGACGTTAATTATAACTGTTGCAGGATTTATCATTGGTATAGTCGGAGGAATTCTACTATACTTCATCTTGGGTTTCCTGGTCATTTTATTTGGATATAGTTACTTAGTAATATTCCAAGCAAGATCCGTTGCATTGATATTTGAATCTAGCCGAAAATAATAAGATTGTTATGATCAGCCCAAAACTAGTCCGATTGAACTAGAATATTCAATCTCTTTGCATGGTTTCTTATCTGGAGGTGTTTAAATTAAATATAAATGGATATTATTATTTCTAATACTAACAATGTCATTATGTATAAATTCAGGATGTGTGGCTGCAGCAGGGAATTCCACCACTATACAATCTAATACAAATTATATAATGGGTTATTATATAAACCCTAACGACACACCCATATCAGAAATCAATTTCAAAGCATTAAAAAGTGCCGGAATAACAGATATATACGTTTTAGTAACAAATAATAATTATTCACCCGAACTATCAGAAGCCCAAAAAAAAGCTAATGCCGTAGGGATAAGAACTAACGCTTGGGTTTATCCAGGTTTCAGTCATGCCTCACAAGTCGCCCATATGAAAATAGGGGTCCAATTAGATGTGGAAACGTATAATATGCCTGCATATCTATTACAAATTTTTGCCATGAGATTGGCCACCTATGGAGAAACATTTTCACTTACAGTTAAACCGGACGGATGGGATGGAAACCAATACTATTTCCTAATTGCACCTTTATGTGACTATATTGTTCCACAGCTCTACGTAGGTGAGTACGGACAGGGAAATACAGGTCTAACAAATAAGGTTAAAAGTTATAGTCAAATATACAATCTTTACAATATAATTTTCCCAGGAAAAATTGTGGCCGCACTTGAAACGTACCAATCAGATAAAAATGTAACTGCCAAGAATTCAAATACACTATCAGCAGAAATAAAAGCTGTAAAACCATATACACATGGGATAATTCTATTCAGGTATGGATTATCCAACTTCAATGGTTAAACTACTACCGTTATCAACAATTGTCTTGAATAAATAATAGAAATGGTAATTGAAACTCAAATCTACTTTTTTCCCAAATAAGCAGTTCTATATCCAATTTATTTAGTTTAACAATGAATTGAAAAAAAAAGTATAAAAATAAGCTGAATTATCAAAAATGCATAAATAAAAACCATTATATCATCTCTTCTTCATCCACAGAGTACCTTAAAAATTCACTTGTTAAAAAAGCAACCATGAGGTAGCATATTATCGCGACAATCAAAATAATTAGAATATAACGGATTTATAAAAGTATAATCCATCAAGAATAAGAATTAATATCAAAATTAATGTAAGTACCCATCCTTGCCAACTTTGAGGGTTCAAGCCCCATCCAATACGTATTTTAGCAAACCAAGGTTCTTTAGTAATTCTATTCATTTATCTTCTCCATTCTATTTTTCATTCACCATTATTTAATTAATCCTATAGTTTTATTAGAAAGTCTAAAATTCGAGAGTAATCCAAAAATAAAAATTTTAAGAAATATTTAATAAAAATCTGTTTTAAAATATTCTTAGAACTATTATCTTATTCCGTGCATCATGGTTTCCAATCTTTTCCTTATAATAAGGAGTATTACCGCTGCTATTATTGATATCACAACAAATATCATGAAGAATGATGAGAAGGTTGTGATTGGTATTCCCAGGAGGTAGGGTGTTGGTAAACTTGGATCTGGATATAATGTACTTAACTGGCCAGCAAGTATGTTGGCAAATGCACTTGTCAAAAACCATACACCCATCATGAGACAGCAAAATTTAGCAGGTGAAAGTTTTGACACCATAGACAATCCTATTGGCGATATGCACAGTTCTCCAAATGTAAAAAGAACGTAGGCACCAACAAGCCACAACGGACTTATAGTTGCAGAACCACCATCCAATGTTTTAGATGCAAACACCAGGATCATAAACCCAACAGAAAGCAAACATAGACCTGCAGCCATTTTAAGAGGAATTGAAGGTTCTCTTCCCCTGTCTTTTAAATAAAGCCATAATGCTGCAAAAAATGGTGCAAATAAGAGTATTGCAAGTGGATTTACAGATTGAAACCATGATGCAGGAATAACGAAATTTATAGATGTTACAACCCTATCAACATGTTGTTCAGCTAGAAATGTTAATGAAACCCCTGCCTGTTCAAAAGCAGACCAGAAAAATATTCCAAAAAATGCCAGAATAACTATTACCATTATCCTCTGTTTTTCAATCCAATTTAAGGTTTCATCTTTACATCCATCCTTACCATATTTATGTACTGGTTTTTCCCCAACAGGATTACCATAGGGATCAACCAGATACTTTCTTTTACCCAGTATAAAAATTGTCAATCCCAAAAGCATCCCACATCCTGCAGCAAAGAATCCGTACATAAAATCAGCAGGGTTACCAGTATCACCAATGCCACCTATGATAATTGGTGCAATTAAAGCACCCAGATTTATACCCATGTAGAATATTGTGAAGGCAGAATCTCTTTTATCATCTCCCTCATGATACAATAGCCCAACCATTGTGGATATGTTGGGTTTGAAAAAACCATTTCCCATAACCAGTAAAAATAATCCAATCAAGAAGAAACTTGTTTGATAGTTAAATACAAAAAATGAGTAGGTTACAGCAACAGAAGGAGGAGCATATAAGTAGCTACTTATAGCCAGGGCAAATTGGCCCAAAGCCATCAACACACCACCAGTAATAATGGATTTCCTGTTTCCCCAGTATCTGTCAGAGATATATCCCCCGATAAGTGGTGTTAAATAAACTAGACCCGTGTAATAACCATAGACACTCGATGTAAATACCGTGTTGTAGAACAGGGCTTGTATCATATAAAGCGATAGAATAGCCCTCATACCATAATAACTGAAACGTTCCCACATTTCTGTGGTGAAAAGAAGATATAATCCCTTAGGATGTTGTTTAAACATTGTTAGTCCCAATATTCATAATTTAAAAGTTTCAAAAATATTTTATTTTAATTGTTAATGTATAATGGAAAATTTATAGTATTTAAAACTATTTATCATGTTAAACCCGTTTTATATTAACATTATTATTTAAAATCACCACTTAACGTACAGAACCTTATTTTTATTTAAAGGTGATTTTATAGCTTAAAAAAGAAACAATGCGGTGTTATAGTTTTCATTTCTGCAATGAAATATCTTATATTAGTTATAAACTTATAAAAAGGTTGTATTTATTTAACTGTTAATTTTAACACCAAAATTTCTTAGATAAATAGGTTAATATGTTAGTTTTAGGCAGTTTAATGAATGTTAAACACTTAAACCAACTATGTGATATTGAAAATTTTTACTTGGAACATATCATACTAATAATGAAGAATTAGAAGGTCACAAATTGTTTTAAAAAGTTTTTTTTGTATTTTGTCGTATTTTTTTAATCGCCGATCTTATGCCAGTTGAAGTAGGATATTAATATAATAGTTAAGTAATACTTATTTTATTGTACAGAAGGGTATACAAATATATAATGAGATAAATTTCCGTTACAATACAGGTAAAGAACTTTAATATTTAACCATAAAAACCCGTATCCTTCTGTTTGTATTATTGTACCATTAAAAATAATAATCGAATTTAAAATAAGTGAATAACAGAGATGGCTGTTTCTTATTCTTAGTAGAGCTGAATAACTGTAAATGAGAATTTTTAGTTTAAATCTGTTATATATTTAAATCCAAAAAAAAAAAAATCCTTTTGTTAAGATTTTGTAATACTTATTATTCTACCCAAAACAGTTATCTATAAAGAATCCTCAACTAAAATAAGAGTAAATATTGAAATTTGTAAATTTGATTAAAAGTCTTAAATCAGAAGTTCTTGAAGGTACTATTTTATTTGAAATGAATCTATAAATAGTAAGAATAGTTTAAAGAACTTAATCTAATAAAAATTTTTGTAGGTTGGTAAAAATGATAGTTAAGGAATATTGCATGTATTGTGGGGAATGTGCAGGAGTTTGTCCCCACTGTTTAATTGAAGTGCGTGAGACAAGTATAGATTTTAACGAAGAAGGATGTAAAGATTGCGGGATATGCATACAAGTATGCCCTGTTAAAGCTTTAGCTAAAGAAGATTAAAGAGGGAGATGTATTTATGAAGTTAATCGAAACAGATGTACTTGTAATAGGAGCAGGTCCTGCTGGGTCATCTACTGCAAAACACGCAGCTCTAAATGGTGCAGAAGTAATATTGATAGATAAAAAATCCGAGATAGGTTCACCTAAAAGATGTGCAGAAGGAGTTTCAAAAGAAGGTCTTAAAAAGTTGGGAATTGAACCAAACAGTAGATGGGTTACTAAAGAACTCAGTGGAGTACGTCTTATATCACCAAATGGAACAGATGTGTGGATGAAAGAAGACCAGGTAAAACTTCCTGAAGCAGGTTACATCCTAGAAAGAAAAGTCTTTGACAAATTTATGGCAATGGACGCTGCAAGAGCCGGTGCCACCATCATGATCAAAACCCTTGCAAGGGGTATGAGGAAAGATTACGAAGGTTACATTGTTAGTTGTGAAAGTATGGGAGAAGATTTTGAAATAAAGGCCAAAATAGTAGTAGGTGCCGACGGCCCAGAATCCCGTGTTGGAAGATGGGGAGGTCTAAAAACTGCTGTTAAACCTAAAAATATGGAATCTGGAATTCAGTTTGAGATGGTCGGCCTAGAAATGGAAGATCCCGATGTTATAGAATTCTACTTCGGAAGTGTAGCACCCGGCGGATATGCATGGATATTCCCTAAGGGCGACGACATAGCCAATGTGGGCCTTGGAATTGTATCGACAGTAACAGATAAAAGTGCATATGAACATCTAGTTGAGTTTGTTAAAAACTGCCCTGCAACACAAAATGCTCAACCTGTAGAGTTGAATGTTGGTGGAGATCCCGTTGGTGGAATGACCAAAAACCTGGTTAAAGACAGCTTAATGATAGTTGGAGATGCAGCCGGACATGTAAATCCATTAACTGGTGGAGGAATAATAACAGCATTGGAAGCAGGTATGTATGCAGGTGAAGTTGCTGCAGCAGCTGTTAAAGAAGATAATTACACCGAAAAAAGGTTGAAAGAATACCAGGAAATATGTAAGATAGAAATTGGTGATTCATTTGACAAATATCTGAAAACCAAAGATTATCTATTAAGCCTGTCTGATTCAGATCTCGATTCAATAGCAGCAGCTTTCCAAGATACCGAATTTGAGAATATAAGTACCAAAGAACTTATAAAATTACTTATTAAAGTATCTCCCAAGGCCCTGCTCAAATTAGGGAAATTATTTTAAATAATTTTTTTTTATTTCTTTTTTAATTATTATGCAACTTATGAGTCCTGAGCTAAAACCCCTGTTTATTATCTGTTTTGAATAGAACCATTATTTTTTCATGTAAACAGTATGTAGAGGATACAGATCAGAAAGAAGACCATTGCAATTTCATGATAAAGAACATCTGCAATGTCGAACATTTTATCCTTCTGGGTAAAAAGGGAAAGATATAATGGTATTGTTGCTAAAAATGCAGGTAAAACAGCCACGGCAAATTGTATTAAATTCATATCACCATTTAGAAATGCATAAAGTAAGATAATACCCGATATTAATGTAAGAATACTTGCAGCACTCTGTTTCGATTTGTACATGATATATGTTCCCATGCTTGCTGTGTATATAAAAAGATAAACACTCACAGGAACAATAAATATATTTCCCAGAAGAACAGCACAAGAAGCCATCCTCAGCACCGAATTAGTAGCAGTACTAGAAAATGGTGCAAGTACAGTGTCTTTAAGTCTAATTGGCGGAACAGTGTAAAGTATCTGATTTAAAAGCATGAGTATGAGCAAAACAGTAAATGAGGGTATAAGCGTTTCAATTGAAATTATAAATACCGCAGTGATTAATAGGGTACAAAATAGAATAATCCATTTTTTATCGACATGATTCTGTATAAAAGGTCTTTCCTGTTTATCCTTATCCCTTCTATCGTGTTCAAGATCTGTTAGATCGTTTAAGCTATAAAGAGCTCCCCAAAGTGCAGATACTAATATGAGACCTTCGAGTATTGCATATGGATTTTTTATAATTATATCCGCAAAATATGCATATGTAAGAACCAAAAGGTACATGTTAACATTTTTAGCCGCCCATGTTATCCTAGTGGATTTAATAAGAGTTTTTATCATTTTCTTTGTAAATAATTTGTTATTTTTGATCGATGGCAATGCCAATTTATTGGCAGAAATATTTATTATAATGTTTAGTTCAGATTTTATAATTTAAATGCTAAAAAGTTACAATGATTCAATCTGTATTTTAAAAACTCTTAATCAGATTTGGTACCATATTTAACTACATCTTCATTTTCAATGGCTTGACATATAAATCGGGGTTTAGATCCATATTCATGAATGTATTGTTTTATGAGTTTATCATCTGCATCAACATGAATCTTTACTATTTTAATTGTTTCCTCTGGTTTGTAGGAAATTACAACCACATCAAAAATTGTTCCCATAACAGCTAAAACTATCTTTGAAAGGATCCCCATGTCCGAGAAAAGATCATATTTCCTTCCCCTAAAGTGGAATTTCCATGCAGTTTGTAAAATAATGTTAATACGTTTATATTCCCTTCTCTCTTTAAGATATTCTACCACACAGAGAAGATAAAATTTAGTGGCCCTTAAACCTGCATGGCCGGCCCATACACTAAAACCAACAGTATCATCATCCACCAGATGGGAATCATGAAACATATCTGCAAATAATACTGCATCATACCCTGCCAAACAGTTATATACCTCTTTCTTTGATTTTACATTAAAATCCCTTTTAAATCCATTATAAACACTATTAAAAACTTTTTTAGAGTTTACATTCACATCCTTTATTTGAGATTTTACATTATAAACATTAAGTTCCTGTTTCTCTATTGCAGCATATATATTGGCAGATTTACCCGTACCGGGAGCTCCAACAACATGTATTATTTTTCCATGACTATTTTTCAGGGTTTTAAACATATTACAAAGCGTGATGAATGATTTTGTTACTACAAATACACGATTATCATTCGCAGAGTTGATCTTGTACTTTCCCATGCTAATAATTGAACTTTTAAGATATAATAATTACCCAATTGTGAAAAAGCTCAAGATAATAAACCAATTTAAAAGGATGAAAACATTAATAACTACAGCATGATGAACCCCATGATTTATTAACATTAAAAATCATAATTAAGGTATAAATAAGTATAATCAAAACGGGAAAGGTGTTTAAATGGCCAAATATCGGTGTACTGTCTGTAATTATATTTACGACGAAGATAAAGAGGATAAAAAATTTGACGAACTTCCTGATGACTGGAGATGTCCAGTATGCAACTCGCCCAAGAGTAGTTATGTTTTACTCACCGAAGAGGGTGAAGATTATGAAAAAGCCAGTTCAACTGTTTCAGATATCATGATCGAACAGATGGCTGAGCTTGGTCTCAGACATGTATTTGGAATCCCTGGAACCTCAATTCTGGGAGTTGTTGATGCAATTAAAAGGAATGATAAACTCACATTTATACAAGTTAGACACGAACAAACAGCTGCATTAATGGCATCTGCATATGGTAAACTTACAGGACATGTAGCAGCATGTTTAACAGTTGCAGGTCCAGGAGCAACGAATCTAGCCACAGGGTTATATGATGCAAAGCTCGATAACTCCCCTGTAGTTGCAATTACAGGTATGGTTAAAAGACAGTTAATAGGTCCAGGATCATTTCAGGAAATCGATCAATACTCATTTTTTGAACCATTGACTGTTTTCAACAAGATTTTAATGTCAAAGGATCAGACAACTAGCTTATCAACACTTGCAATCAAACATGCAATTATTGATCGTGGTGTTTCGCATATTGGAATTCCCAATGATGTTCAAAAACTTTCCTACTCCGATCATATTGTACCATTCGAAGGAAATTTTCCAAATAAGGCAACTAGACCCGCAGATTCCCTGATGAAAAAAGCTGCAGATATAATAGATAAATCTGAACGACCCGTTATAATTGCAGGTTTTGGAGCTATGGGTAATGGAGAAGTTTTATTAAATTTTGCAAGAAGAATACATGCCCCCATAACAACTACTTTCCGTGCTAAAGGAGTTATAGATGAAGATGACCCTCTTTATGTTGGCAGTCATGGCGGTATTGGTTCCACATCCTCCACCATATTAGTGGATGATGCTGATCTGATTATTGTGATTGGAACATCTTTTTCAGATATGACACAGATACCCGAGAAGAAAACAGTTCAGATCGACATAGACCCTATGATGATAGCAAAGAAGTATCCTGTTGAAGTTGGATTGATTGGGAACTGTTCTGAAATTCTTCCAATAATTTATGGTCTTGTTGAAGAGAAAGACAGGCCAGAATATCTAAAGGAAATAGAAGAACTGAACCAAGACTGGAAAAATCTTCTTAATGAAGAAGCTGATTCCAATAAAACACCACTTAGGGCTCCTTATATTATTAAAGTTTTGAATGACAAGATTTCTGATAAGGCCGTTATAACACTTGATGTTGGTGAACACTGCTGGTGGTTTGGTCGGAACTTCTGGATGAAAAAATCCCAGAAGATGGTCATGTCCGGTTACCTTGCAACCATGGGTTTTGGACTGCCAGCGGCCCTAGCTGCTCAGATAATATATCCCAATAGACAAGTTGTCTGTATAGCTGGCGATGGAGGTTTCTCAATGTTAATGGCAGACTTTTTAACCGCTGTTAAGAATAAACTCCCTATTAGTGTTTTCATTTTCAACAATAAACAGTTGGGTATGATAATGCAGGAACAGAAGATGGAAGGATACGATAATTGGCAGACAGAACTTCAGGATCTGGACTTTGCAGAATATGCAAAGCAATGCGGTGGAGTTGGAATAAGAGTTAAAACTCCTGAAGAACTTCCAGATGCTGTGGATAAAGCACTTTCAACAAATAAACCCGTTATTGTTGATATTAATACTGATCCAATGCGTTTTGTTTAATTAACAGATATATAATCTGATATTAATTAATATTTGGAGAATAAAAATGGTGCAGGACCCTGAAAAGAAATTAATGAAGATCAAAAACACACTTGAAAATCGTAACAAATGCCACTGTAAGGTGTGTCCAAGTTATCCATATAAATGTGGAGGGGAGATTCTTTACTGCAGTAAAGGGCCCAGTAAATGTGATGTCTCCCCTCAAGTCTGTATATGTGACACTTGTCCTATTTATTATGAATATGAGTTGGAAGGAAATTACTACTGTGATAAGGATAGTGTGGGTGCAAGCCGCAACTACATACGTAAAAAAAGGTCTGATGAAAATAATTCAAACTATAAAAAGATGGTTCAGATAAAAGATTCTAGTACAATGGCTGATAGTGTTGTGGCATCGATGGGATCGCTCAAAGTATTACCATTTTCACTTGAAGACCTTTTCTTTGTCCCGGCACAACTTAAAAGGATACCATTGAATAGGGAGGATAGTGTTGACACCGAATTGGTTATTGGAGTAGGAGCTCAAAAACCAATGAGGGTCAAAAGTCCCATAATGATTTCAGGACTGAGTTTTGGTGCTGTATCAAAGGCAACTAAATTAGTAATTGCAGAAACTGCTAAAAAATTGAATATAGGATTTAACTCTGGTGAAGGGGGAGTATTATCCGAAGAACTTCTAGATAATCGTGAAAATATCATTGTGCAGTACTCAACAGCACGTTTTGGAGTTGATGAGAATTTACTCAAGAGTGGTGCAGCTATAGAAATAAGATTTGGACAGGGCGCATATCCTGGTAAAGGCAGTTATCTTCCAGCTGAAAAGATAACAGATGAAGTGGCCAAGATGCGGGGTCTTAAAGGTGGTGAAGCATCCAATTCTCCAGCTCAACATCCCGATATTTTAAATCCTAAAGACCTAAAGGAAAAGGTTTCATGGCTTCGTGAAATTGGTGAAGGAGTACCTGTGGGTGCTAAAATTGGATGTGGCGATGTTGAAGAGGATATTAAATTATTGGCTCGAGCTGGTGTGGATTTTATAGCACTTGATGGTTTTGGTGGAGGTACCGGTGCTACAGATGAATATGTGCGGGAAAATGTTGGAATACCAATTTTTACTGCAATACCCCGCGCATTTAAAACATTGAATGACCTTGGACTTAAAACCCATGTTACACTCATTGCTTCTGGTGGACTCAGAAACTCTGCAGATTTTGCTAAATGTCTCGCACTAGGAGCTGATGGTATTTATATTGGAACAGCAGCTTTAATTGCAATAAACTGTGAACAATATCGTATATGTTACACTGGAAAATGTCCAACTGGAATCACAACTCAGGATCCAAAACTAATCAAACAGATAGATCATGATATCTGTGTGAAAAGACTAGGCAATTTTATTGAAGTATCGACTAATGAAATAGCAAACCTTGCAAGGATAGTTGGTAAAAATGATGTGTCAAAACTTGATAAAGATAACTTGGTTTCTGTTGATCGAAATCTTGCCCGGGCAACTGGGGTAAGATGGGTTAATGGTGAGTACTTGAAATAGCTATTTTTATTTAAAATATTTTATTAAATTATAATATTATTGAATTTTGGAGATATGTTATGCAAGAAAATATGGTCAAAAACAATCTAAATGATACATTTAAACTAAAACAAAAACTCTTAGGCTCAGAACAAGGATGGGAACTAACATTTGATGCTATTCCTGACCTAATTACCATACTCGATAGGGATCATAGGGTGGTTAAGGTTAACAAGGCAATGGCTGAAAGGCTTGAAAAATTACCCGATGAATGTGTTGGTATAATCTGCTATAGGGCTATTCATGATTGTGATACCCCTCCTGAAAACTGTCCGCACGAACAACTCTTAAAAGATGGTCTCGAACATGTAACAGAAATTGAAGAGAAAAATCTTGGAGGATATTTTATTGTGACAGCATCCCCCATTAAAGACCATGAGGGAAATGTACTTGGAAGTATACATATTGCCCATGATATAACCAAGAGGAAAGAAATTGAGGAAAAATTAGAGAAAACCCTCGAAGAAAAGAACACCCTTATGAAGGAAATATATCACAGGACAAAAAACAATTTAATGGTTATTTCAAGCCTTTTAAATCTCCAATCAAGGTATATTACGGATGAAAATACCCAAAGTATCTTTAAAGAAAGCCAGAACAGGGCCAAATCCATGGCCATGATACATGAAAAACTCTACAGATCAGGAGATCTTGAACACCTAAACTTTGCAGAGTACATTGTAAATCTCTCGAACGACCTCTACGACACATACACACTGGATAAAAATCTGATAAAACTTGTCTTGAACATTGATGAAGTAACATTAAATGTTGATATCTCAATTCCACTTGCATTGATCCTAAACGAACTTTTAACCAACTCATTAAAACATGCTTTTCCAGATGGTAAGGGTGAGATCAGGGTGGAACTAAAAAATTACGATGAAAATTATCAGCTTTCAGTTTGGGATAATGGAATAGGATTTCCAGAAGACCTTGATTACCACGACACAAACACCATTGGAATGTTGATTATTAACAGCTTAACTGATCAGATCGACGGAGAATTAAACCTTGAAAGGGACAATGGGACAAGGTTTACAGTAACTTTCAAGAACAAAATTGGCTAATAAAAAATTTAACATAAAATTCTATTTTAACGCCTTCCTAAATTTTTTTTATTATGAATTATTTTTTTTATTCTCTCATTTTAGATAGTTGATTTGTAAGAAGAAATTTGATCCTGATCATTGATTTATAAAATCTGTGTTGGATTTTATTGTTATTCAGCGTGCAATCGCATCAGATGTTAATATGAGATGTGAATTAATAGAAAAACTTATGCCATATAAGAGCAAGATACTTTTTTAAGATTATATATCTCATCAAATTGTGTTTTTGGGGAATCAAAATGGAAGAATCAGCAAACGTGAACATTGAAGTTAAGATAAAAGCACTCCGAAAAAATTTGCTAGATTTGACTATGAGAAACAAGCTCCTAAACTTCAAACCCCAAGTCAGATCGATCAGGGTTGTTGACGAGATCCCAACAGAAATATATCAGTTAATGGTTTTAGAAGATAAAAAAATGCAATTCATGCCTAGACAGGTAACTGAAACTAGACAAAAGCCTATAAATTTAGATGTTGAGTTTAAAGACAACTCACAGGATATTGAAGGTGAAGCTAAAGCCGAAATAGAATATAATATTCCAAAGGAAGAGGAATTAAAATTAACCCTAGATATAAGCGATAAGGAAGCTTCTTTATTATGGAAGTTGCCGTTACCTAACCAGAAGGTTGCGAGTAAACATCGTAACCTCTTCCTTCAAACCATTCATGAAGCAGAAGAACTTCAAAAACGTCTTTTTTATATTAACCAACAGTCCAAATCTGTACTGGAAGAACAGGGTTACAACATATTATATCTGGCACTTGGATTTCTGGAATGGACTGAAAATAATGAACCTGATAATAAACACAGAGCACCACTTATCCTTATCCCAGTAGCGCTTGAACGTAAAAAAGTTAGGGGTTCCTTCAAATTAGTGTGGACTGGGGAAGATATAATACCAAACATTTCCCTCCAAGAAAAACTGCTTGAACAGGGAATAGAACTACCAGATTTTGAAATGCCCGAACAGAAGGAAGGCATATATCACTATTTTGAATCTGTTAACGAGGCAATCGAACCCAAAAAACAGTGGAATGTTATTTATGATATATATCTTAACTTCTTCAGCTTCACCAAGTTTGTGATGTACAAAGATCTTGACCCTGAAAGCTGGGAAGGCTCATCAATAACTGAAAATCCAATTATCAAGTCTCTATTTGATCATTCAGAAGATCTTGATGAACCAGAATTCCATGAAGAAGATGTGGATAAAAAACTCAAATCCAGCGATGTTTACCATGTAGTTGATGCAGATTCATCTCAAATAGCAGTTATAGAGGAGTCAAAATCTGGTAAGAATATGGTTGTTGAAGGTCCGCCTGGTACTGGTAAATCCCAGACCATTGTAAATCTTATATCAGAATTGATTGCCAACGATAAATCAGTTCTTTTTGTCAGTGAAAAAATGGCGGCTTTAGAAGTTGTTAAAGACCGTCTCGATAGTATTGGATTGGGAGAATTTTGTTTTGAACTTCACAGCCATAAATCAAACAAGAAAAATGTTTTGAAAGGCCTTGAAAGAAGTATTTACAGCCATCAAGAAACCATGCGTTCTATGGACGAGGAATTTGACGAACTTGAAAAACTCAAGATGGAACTTAACAATTACAATCACGTACTACACACACCACTTGGAAAATCTGGCTTTTCACCGTTCCATCTGTTTGGTATGAAAGAAGAATCAATACAACATTTTAAAAAGGTTAAAAGAAATATTCCACGGGCCCATATTGAAAACCCCAAAAATTACACTTCTAAAGATTGGAAAAATGCTGTTTCTACACTTAAAAATGTTTCAGAAGTTATAATCCCACTTAAACCCATATCTAAAAATCCATGGTTCAACACACAACCAGGCACCATACTACCAACAGACAAGGAAGATATAAACGAACTCCTTAAAAACTGTGTATCGACACTCAACGATTTAGAAGTAGATTTATATGAACTCGTTGAATTAACAGGGATAAGAAAACCCCTAAATAAAGGAGAAATGGACAATTCTATTAAAATAGCATTATTGATTGCTTCTCCAATCACCACCAATCCCGAAGTACTGTACAATCCGGTTTGGGAGATGGGAAGAACCGATATTATTAAGATCATTGATCTTCTTGTTGAATACAACTCAAACAATGAAAAACTTAAGAAACGATTCAAAAAAGGAGTTTTAAATACTGCAATCCAGGAATTACACGATGACTATGTAGAAAACTCTTCAAAATTCTTAAAATCATTTAGAGGAAGGTATAAAAAGACTAAAGACCAGATTTCAAACCTTTACCATGACGGTGCTCCTGAAGAAGATAGGATCATCATAGAAGATCTTGAATCACTGATAGATTGTCAGATAATTTTAAACAAAATAGATGAACTTGAATCCGAAGCCAAAGCAGTTTTTGGAAAGGAATGGAAGGGAAGAAAAACAGATCTCGACACCATAAAGGAACTTGCTGAATGGGTACTTACCATTAAAAAGCTTTTAAAAACCGGTAAAATCACTGAACGAACTTTCAGCATCATTGAAAACGAACCAGATTCTGCTAAGATAAATGGCACTATTCAAAAGCTTAACAAAGATTATAAATCTTTTTTAAAGGTTTATAATAATATCAAGAAGTATATAACAATAGACGAAGAACTGGTCTTCGGAGTTAAGCTCAAATATGTTCGTTTCCATGCAATGGAATCTAAAATAGAAAATTTCCAGAATGGAATGCCACTATTACAGAAATGGTCTCAATTAACAGCTATCCTAGCTGAAAAACCTAGTGATATTATATTTCCTGTAATAGAATTGATTAAAGCCGATAAAATAGAAATTGAAGATATAATTCCATGTTTAATGGCTAACTTTGCAGATGACCTTCTAAGAAATGCATTCCTGAACAATCCAGTTCTATCAAACTTCATAGGAGAAATTCACGAACGTAAAATTGACAGGTTCATCGACCTCGATCGAGATGTTATCTCTCTAAACCGTCGTAGAATTTCAAATAGGATATCCAGTAACCGTCCACAGATCAACAGTGCAGCATCTAGAAACTCTGAACTTGGAATTCTATTAAGCGAGTTCAACAGGAAAAGAGGCCATATGCCCATTAGGAAATTATTATCCAATGCTGGTGGACTTATCCAGAAGATAAAACCATGTTTTATGATGAGCCCACTTTCTGTTGCCCAGTTTATTGATCCAAAAAATTCACAGGATCTTAGATTCGATGTTGTTATATTTGATGAAGCAAGTCAGGTAAAACCCGAAGATGCACTTGGAGCATTTTTAAGAGCTAATCAAGCTGTTGTAATGGGAGATACCCGCCAGTTGCCCCCTACATCTTTCTTTGATATAATGTTAGAAACAGATGAGGATGAAGACTATGAAATAGCATCCCTATCCGATATGGAGAGCATACTTCACCTTTGTAAGGGAAGGTTCCCAACCAAAATGCTTAGATGGCATTACAGAAGCAGGCACGAATCACTCATAGCACTTTCAAATCAAGAATTCTATGATAACAATCTGCTTATTTATCCCTCACCATGCCATGAAACAATTAGCCTTGGATTGAAGTTCGAGTATATGGAAGACACAGTGTATGATCGTGGCAGAAGTGCATCTAATAGGATGGAAGCAAGGAGTGTCGTTGAAGCTGCTGGTGAGCACTATAAAAAATACGGGGAAACTAAGAGTTTGGGTATAGGAACGTTCAATATTAAACAACAACAGGCAATTCTTGAAGAAGTTGAACTCTACCTTAAGAAACAGCCAAAACTTGAAAAATATTTCAGCAGTGATATGGACGAACATTTCTTTGTTAAAAACCTTGAAACAATTCAAGGAGATGAACGTGACGTTATATTTATAAGCGTAGGATATGGGAAGGATGAAAATGGCCATCTAAGCCTGAACTTCGGACCACTTAACAGAGAAGGTGGCGAAAGACGGTTAAATGTCTTGATCACGCGTGCAAGGGAAAAATGTGTTGTATTTTCAAACTTCAGATACTCGGAGATTAATTTGAATGAAAATGCTGCCTTTGGACTCAGAGCTCTTAAATCATTTCTTAAATATTCGGAAACCAAAAGACTCGACACAACCTACACACACGGTGAAGATAATGAAACTGCCTTTGAAGATTCCCTATATGAATTTTTAAGAGCACATAATTATGATGTACATAAACAGGTGGGATGTGCAGGTTTCAGGATAGATCTAGCTGTTGTAGACCCATCAGACAGTGGAAGATACTTAGTTGGAATCGAATGCGATGGAGAAAGCTATAACAGCTCACCAGTTGCAAGGGACAGGGATAGGCTCCGTCAACAAGTACTTGAAGGACTTGGATGGCATATTTACAGGGTTTGGTCAACAGATTGGTACCGAAACCGTTCAGAATCAGAGAAAAGATTGCTTAAAGCTGTTGAAAATGCTAAGAATCTGAAACCAATAGTGAGCAATGTTAAACAAACATCTGTTGAACATATTGTTAAGGACGAAATAACAGAGGAATATGAACCATCCTACGAGCAGAAACTGCACCAGCAGAAGAGGCCAACAATTACAATAAACGAATTACCAGATGAAATAGCAGTTTATGATAATGAAGATATTGAACCCATAACAGCTGTTAAGCCGTTATCAGAAAATGACCCAGAATTAATAAGTGAAAATGAAGAGGTTCTGGTTAGTGATCCAGTTTCTGTGGAAGTTTCAATAAATATTCCAGAAACAGTACAAGAAAATGAAACTGAAAAAGATGATCCCAATACTGTTAAGGACTATGAGGTCTGCAGCGAACTTTGCATACCTGTTACTGGCCAGATACACGAAAAATCAACACCCGAACTAGCAAATGTTGTGAAACAGATCGTTAACATGGAAGGACCAATCCATACCAGTGAGGTTGTAAGACGTATCAGAGTAGCTTGGGGAATAAAAAGAGCAGGTAAAAGAATTCAAGATGCAATAACTGATGCAATAGCATTAGCCTGTGAAAATGGTGATGTAACTATTAGGGATGAATTTTTATACCCTAAAAACTTTAATCTGATTGTTCGCCGTCGATCAGGAGATCCACCTGCAAAAATTAATCTAATATGTGATGAGGAAATAGTTGAAGCTGCAAAAATTGTTATAAGAACACAGTATGCATCACCAATGTCTGAAGTTGTTAAACAAACATCCAGACTCTTTGGGATTAAAGTTACACGTGGAGCAACTGCAAAAAAGATTGAAGGAGTTGTTCAACAATTGGTTGAAGAGGGTGAACTGGAAGTACAGTCAAATGGGATGATAAACTTCCCCAAACCATGATATTCTTTTTTTAAAGCAAAAAATCAAAATTATCAATTTACCATAAACCATATTCCAACAATATTCATACTAATCGAATTATTAATACGATTTTTCTTTATGTTGAAGTTTGGAAAACAATAAGACATATTGAAATTATAATCTATTATAATTGAAAATAACATATGTTTTTTTTTAATCCCACCAAAAGATTAAAAATCTTAAAATACCTAGATTAAAAAATTTACAAACTCTAAGTTATTTAAAAAAAAAATTATAATTATTATTAAATGAACATGAGGAAATCCAATGAAAATCCCTTGTATAATAGATGAATCATTATATCGACCTGAAGCAGTTAGATGGAGGGAAAGAATGAGCTTACTCCAACCATTAGGAGATGTTGTTGTGGTGTTACCCTGCAGCATGCGAAAACCCTACTCATCATCCAAATCCCATACTATCTTCATTAGAGCTACAAAAAATATTCAAGAAGCCGTCCTGACCTCACCATTTGGTGTATGTCCACGTGAAATGGAACGTACATATCCAATACAATCATATGACACATCAACAACAGGAGATTGGTCTAAAGAAGAGATAGATGTAACAGGTGAATGTTTAAAGAAATATATAGCGGGAAAAGATGTTATAGCACATGTATCTGGTGGTTATAGAGAAGTGTGTGAAGCATATCTTGATGATGCAGTTTACACTTGTAACGATGGAAGAGCAACATCATGGGATTCCATGGACAATCTTAAGATGGAAGTAAAAAAATATCCTCGCATCAAAACCAAGGAAAAACGATTAAAAGGGTTCAGATCAATTGCCCGTTATCAGTTCAGAACTCCCAAAGCAGATACATTATTACCAGACGGTGTCAAAGCAGTTGGAAGGTTCACCAAGAGAATGTTATTAGATAAAGAACAAATCGCAACCCTATCATTTGATACAGGACTATATTCTCTTAATCTTAAAGGTGGAGAAATTTTAAAGGATATAGGAACTAACTGGGTTGAAATCGATTTTGAAATGAAAACCAATACCTTGTTCGCTCCTGGAATTCTAAACGCAGATCCAGGTATTGTGCCTAGGGATGAAGTAGTCATCCTAAGAAATGATGAGGTTGTAGGTGTTGGTAAAGCAGTTTTAAGTGGAGATGAAATGAAAAAAGCCACTAAAGGTGTTGGTGTTAGGGTAAGACATAGAAACAAGTAAGTTTTGGTTGTTCCCCTACCAATTTTAAATTTTAAATTTTTGGTACACACATCAAAGTATAAATATCATAAATAAAAAAAAGAGAAATACTTTATTTTTATTGGAATGAATGTGTGTTTAGATTAAAATGTACATTGTTCTGTAATAAATCTATAGAGCACATAAATTAAGGATATGAATAAAATTTACGAGGGATAAAATGTCAGAAGAACTAGTACAGAAGTTAAGAACAGCACTTTCAACTGTAGCAGACCCACATATGGGTGTAAGTATTGTTGAAATGGGACTTGTAACAGGTATTGAAGTTGATGAAGAAGCTAAAACAGCTAAAATTACAATCACACCCACCAACCCAGGATGCATGAGTGCAGCCAACATGGCTATGCAAGCAAGAACAGCAGCAGAAAGTCTTGATGAAATAGACAAAGCTGAAATACTTGTTGAAGGTCATATGATGGCAGATGCAATCTGCGATATGGTTAACAAATAAGATGGCAGATTGGAACATCACAGCCCTTGTTGGTGTTCCTGGAGTTGGTAAGACTTCACTTTGTAAAAGTGCAGCAGGGGCACTTGGATATAAATATGTGAACTACGGAGAGTTAATGCTCGAAGTTGCCATATATAATGGTCTGGCTTCAAACCAGGATGAAATGTTCAAACTGGATCTTGAAGTTCAACAATCCATCTGGCAGTCTGCTGCAAACAAAGTAGATGAAATGAAAAGGTTTTCTAATAAGATACTCCTTGATCTGCACGGTGTTGACCAGTCAAAAATTGGTTATATTATTTCACTTCCAGTTGAGATCATAGCCCCTGATAGGATAATAATTGTGGAAGCATCCTATGAAAACATTATCCTGCGGAGAGATAATGATCAATCCCGTATACGTGTACTTGAAGATTTAAAAGATGTCAAGGAACATATGGAAATGTTGAGAATAGCCATGATGGCTTGTTCAGTTATCTACGGCTCTTATTTAAGTTTGATTGATAATAATAATTTTGAGAAATGTCTAGATAAACTCAAGCATATCTTAAGTTCATGAGTAGATTATTAATAATAAATTCAATGAAATGGTTCGTCTATCCTTGAAAACTAAAATTTAGAGAAAAGGATATATATATGATGAAGTTTAAACTTTGAATCTACCCGCACATTCTTTTGAACTATTGTTTATTGGATAGTACAAAAACCCCTTTTTTATATGAAGGGGCCCGTGGCTCAGGCGGTAGAGCGCACGGCTGATAACCGTGAGGTCCTGGGTTCGAATCCCAGCGGGCCCATTTACTTATATTTACAGATTCTATTTTTGGGCATAGTCTAATTTTTTCATAAGTTGTTCTAAAAAATTAATATACAACATAATTTCAAAAAATTTATATTTGAGAAAAAAAAATAGTTGATTGGAGCAATTAGTATATTTTGGTAAATGGGTAAAACTATTAATTACCTCATTTTTTTACCTTATTTTTTTAAAAAAATCTGAATAACTATTATATCAAGAATTTATAGTTAGACATCCATTATTTATTTATTTTATATATTTTGATGATATTTAGAATCTGGATATTAATACTGTATGGTTTATTTAGATGGTGAGGGTTTTGAATCAGAAAATCTTGTGGAGTTACTGATTTCTATAAGTTCTATAAGTTTTTTCATTGCAGATCCTGATTTAACAGAATTTTTTGCCATGATAACCCCATCTTTTAAACTATCAGCTTTTTCCGCTATAAACAAAATTGCAGCAGTGTTAACTAAACACAAATTAAGTCTTGCTTCCTCTTCATTTGAGTTATCTTTACCTTCTAATACGGCTTTAACAATTTTAAGATTGTCTTCAACAGTTTCAGGGGCTTTAATATATTTTGGATCCGATCTTTTAAACCCAAAGTCTTCGGGATAAACCTCTTCAATTGTTATGATACCATTATCGAGAAAAGCTATCCTGGTTTTTCCAATGGTTGAAATTTCGTCCATTGCAGGATTGCCATTTTCATCATAGCCGTGCACAACCATGGCACGCTTCACACCTAGATTTTTAAGAACCTCTGCAATTAGATCAACATATTCTGGTTCGAATACACCTAAAAGTTGAATTTCTGCATTTGCTGGAGATGTTAATGGCCCTAAAATATTGAAAACAGTTCTTATACCAAGTTTCTTTCTGATTGGCATCACCCTCTTCATGGTCGGGTGAAAGTTAGGTGCAAACATGAATGCCATACCAGTTTTCTCTAGACATTCAACAACCCCATTAGCATTACAGTTAATATTAACACCTAAAGCTTCAAGAATATCAGCGCCGCCACATTTACTGGTTATGCTCCTGTTACCATGTTTAGCAACTGCAACACCAGATGATGCTGCTATAATTGCAGATGTTGTACTGACATTAAATGTTTTGAACCTGTCACCACCAGTTCCACAAGTATCTACTAGAGGATCACTAAGATCTGTTTTAATCTCAATACACACACTGCGCATTGCCTTTACAAAACCCGTGATCTCTTGAGCAGATTCACCCTTAACTGCTAGAGCTGTTAAAAAGGCGGCACATTGAAGTTCACTAGCCTTACCATTAACCATCTCAATCATACAATTATAGGCTTCTTCTTCGCTCAAATCTACTTTTGACACGACCTTTGTTAAACCTTCATAGATCATAATATTCCACTTTTCCATTTTTATTTATTTAAAAAGTTTAATTTATCTATTTTTAGTAGATTCCTTGAGTTCTTTACAGAAGCTTCCAATTTCTTGTTTCGCCACATCCAAATCATCCAGATTCTTGGTGATAATATTAATTATGGCACTTGCAACAATAGCTCCATCTGAACCTGATTGTATAACATCCTTAACATGTTCTGATTTTGAAATACCAAATCCAACAGCTATTGGAAGATCAGTATGATTTTTAACACGTTTTATAAGGTCCACTGTACTTTTCTTAATATCTGACCTTGCACCCGTTACACCCATAACAGCCACAACATATAAAAATCCCTTGCACATCTTAACTATTTCAGATATCCTTTCATTTGAGGTTGTCTGGGCAACCATGAATATCTGGTCAAGATCATACTGACTTGCCATATTAACAGCATCACCAGCTTCTTCAAGCGGTAAATCAGCTGCTAATATCCCGTTTATACCCGAATTTCTGGCTTTACTATAGAATTCTTCCAATCCTTTCTTGTATATGAGATTGTAATAGACAAGTATACCTATGGGTATGGAGGTAAATTCTCTGATTCTACTAATAAATTCAAAGCATTTATCTGTTGTCATTCCCGAATTGAGTGATCTTATATCTGCTGCCTGTACACTTGGCCCATCTGCAACTGGATCACTGAATGGAAATCCTATTTCCAGTGCATCAGCACCGTTTTCAACGTATTGACGTACTATTTCAATGGATGTATCAAAGTCAGGGTCACCTGCAACTGTGAATGGTATGAATGCACCCTCTCCCCTATTTTTAACTTCTTGGAACATTTCTTGATAGCTCTGTATTTGGTTGGGATTGTCAAGATCCCTTTTGAATGGTTTCATACCTCAACCCCCATTTCCTTTGCAACCAAGAACATGTCCTTGTCTCCCCTTCCTGAAAGATTGATTATTATAGTTTTTCCCTTGTTTTCTTCTATTTTAGAATATTTCTCTGCATATGCAACTGCATGAGAACTTTCAAGTGCCGGTATTATACCTTCATATTTGGATAATAATTCAAATCCCCTTAAAGCCTCTTTATTGGTTACAGCAACATAATTTGCACGTCCAGTTACCTTGAGATGTGCATGTTCCGGTCCTACACCTGGATAGTCCAGTCCAGCTGACACCGAATGTGCTTCTGATATTTGGCCATCATTATCTTGAAGTACAAATGATAGTGAACCGTGTAATATTCCTTCAGATCCCTTGCAAAGTGTTGCCCCTGTTCTTTTGGTTTCAACACCTTCTCCACCACCTTCAACCCCAATAAGATCAACTGCGGTGTCATCAACAAAACCTGAAAAGATCCCCATGGCATTACTCCCACCACCAACACATGCTATAACAGCATCAGGTAGTTCTCCTTCCTTTTGAAGAATCTGTTCCTTTGCTTCTTTGCCGATTACACTCTGGAAATGTTTGACCATGGTTGGGTAAGGATGTGGCCCCATTGTTGAACCTATCAAGTAATGGGTATTTTCTACATTTGAAATCCAGTCCCTAAATGCCTCATTAATTGCATCTTTAAGTGTTTTTGAACCTGTTTCAACCGGTATTACGCTACTACCAGATAATTCCATCCTAAAAACATTAAGTTTCTGTCTTTCCACATCTTCACTGCCCATATAAACTTCTGTTGGTATTGAAAGCATTGCACCTACAACAGCTGTTGCAATTCCATGTTGCCCAGCACCAGTCTCTGCTATTAAACGTGTTTTACCCATATATTTTGCTAAAAGACCTTGGCCCAGTGTGTTATTTATTTTATGAGCACCTGTATGGAGCATGTCTTCTCTTTTAAGATATACTTTACAACCAAATTTCTTTGATAGATTTTTTGCAAGGTACAACGAGGTTGGTCTCCCAGCAAATTCACGTAAATAAAATTCAAGCTCTTCAACAAACTTTTCATCATCTTTATACCTTAAAAATGCTTCTTCAAGCTCTTCCAGGGCAGGTATAATTAGTTCAGGAACAAATATTCCTCCATATTTACCAAACTTTCCAGTGGTTATCATCTAACGATCACATCCCTCTAAAATAATCACAATATTAAAATATTGATTATATAATTGTAAACAGCCCAATTTTAGGCATTTATATTCATTAATTCTTCTACAAGTTCAGGATTTTTGATTCCAGGCGCATCTTCAACACCCGAATTAACATCCAAATAATCTATTACTCTTTCAAGTATTGCTTTTTTATTTAAAATTCTTTCCGAGTTAATTCCACCGGCTAGAAATATTTCCAGGTTATGATTTGCATCTCTGGCAATTCTAACAGCTTCTAATGCCATGTTGATTGGAATTTGTTTACCTGTTCCACCGCTTCTACCCTTAACCTGATAATCAAAGAGTAGTGCATCACATGTTTTAGCAAAATCCGCTATTTCCAATACCTTTTCCTGTGAAAATTCTATACTATTTCCATGTGATTTAACTGAGTCTTCTGATATTCCCACGGCACGGATTATCTTCATATTAGGTTCCACTGGTGTTCTATGAAAATTTTCTATCCATTTAAGATATTTTATTTGACTGGATGTTAATGAATGAAGCTGAACATTTCTTATACCTGTTTTTTTCATTTTCATGACTACTTCTTCAGGATTTTCGGGTTCTAAAACTAGAACAGCCCTTTCTTTTGTTTTAAGTTCTGATACTAATTCTATGATCTCTTCGAGCTTTACATACCTCTTGGATCTTTTGATATTTATAAATCCTACAAGGTTGGCTCCTGATCCTTCGCATTTTGAAACATCCTGGGATCTGGTGATTCCGCAGATTTTAACTTTCATGTTCTAACTATCCTTTTGCCCTTAACTGCATTGATTATGTTGGTTGCTGTTTTTAAAATTCCGTTATATCCATCTGAACCCATGATAGATGTTCCTATAAGCAGTGCATCAACACCATACTTTGATAGTTGTAGTGCATCATCCTTTGATCTGACACCACTTTCGGATACTAAAAGTATTTCCGGTGGTACGTATCCTGCAAGTTTTTCCGTTGTTTTAAGGTCTACTTCGAAGTTTTCTAGGTTTCTATTGTTTATGCCTAAAATTTCTGCACCTGCATTTAATGCATTGGATATATCATCTCTGTTTCTGCATTCAACCAGAGGGTCTATCTCAAGCTCATTACATATTTTAATTCCATCTTCAAGGTCGGGGTAGATACCATTCATTAATAGAACTGCATTTGCACCGGCATTTTTTGCTTGATATATCTGATATTCGTTTACAATAAAATCTTTTCTAATTATTGGAATATGTGTTAGGGTGTGGGCTGATCTGAGGTTTTCTAAACTTCCCTTGAAATATCTTTCTTCTGTGAGTATGGATATGGCAGATGCACCCGATTGGTCAAAGGCTTTAACTGCATCTTCTATTTTTATGTTTGAAATATCACCCATAGATGGTGAGGCTGGTTTGTATTCGCAGATAACAGCCACATCATCATCCTGATCTAGTGCTTTTTTGAAGCTGATACTGTTCTTATTTATATTTGGATTTGTTGAATCCTTTTTAGATGATTCTATTTCTTCTTTAAGAATATTTATTGGTTTTAATTCCTTTTCCCTCCGGAGATCCTTTCTTCGATGGTTTATTATATCCGATAGATTTACGCTGTTTTCTTGAACCTTCATTGACTTATCTCCACAAAGTTTTCTAATAGTTTGATGCCTTGAGAAGTGCCAATTGATTCTGGATGAAATTGCAGCCCATATATGGGTTTATCTCTATGTTTTATCCCCATTATCATGCCATTATTGGTTCTTGCTGTTATTTCAATACAGTCCGGGGTGGTTTTATCTACGCAGAATAGTGAATGGTATCTTGCAGCTATTAAAGGATTGGGAATGCCCTTGAAAATTCCTTTTTCAGTATGATATATACTGCTCTGTTTACCATGTACTGGTTCGTTACGATTTATTTCACCACCATAGGCAATGAATATACCTTGATGTCCTAAACATACCCCTAATATTGGTATTTCGGATCCTAATTCCTTTATGACCTGCATGGATACACCGAAATCTCTGCTTTTATCTGGACTTCCAGGTCCGGGTGATATTATTATACCATTGGGGTTGAGTTCTCTTATCTGGTCAACTGTTATTTCATTGTTTCTTTTAACTTTTATATGGGGATAAATCTCTCCAACCATTTGGTACAGGTTGTAGGTGAATGAATCGTAGTTGTCGATTATTAGTATCATTTAATGTCACCATCACTGATTTTAGCACGGTTAAACATTTTTTTATTTGCTTTGTTAAGTGCGCTTAGAAGGGCTCCGGCCTTATTTTCACCCTCATAGTATTCTTCTTCAGGTATGGAATCGTGTACTATGCCTGCTCCTGCCTGTATTTTAGCGTTGTTTCCATCACATACCATGGTTCGTATGGTTATGGCAAAATCTGCATTTCCATTGAGTGAGAAGTAACCCACCGCACCGGCGTAGGGTCCCCTTGGTCTGTTTTCAAGTTCGTCTATAATTTCCATTGCCCTTATCTTAGGTGCACCGCTGAGTGTTCCGGCGGGAAACATTGATTCAAATGCATCTACAGCTGTTTTATTACTTTGAAGTTGTCCCTGTACACGTGATACTATGTGTTGTACATGTGAAAACTTCTTCACATCCATGTACTCTGGAACTGTTACTGTTCCAAATTCACTGACCTTTCCCACGTCGTTTCTTGCTAGGTCAACAAGCATTAAATGTTCTGCTCTTTCTTTTTCATCCTCTAATAGTTCTTTTTCGAGTTTTTTATCTTCAAAGGGCGTTTTTCCCCTTTTCCTTGTTCCTGCTATTGGAAAAGTTTCAACCATCCTATTTTCAACTCTTACAAGCATTTCTGGGCTTGAACCTATTATTTCACGTTCCCCTATTTTAAGGTGGTACATGTAGGGTGATGGATTTATATTTCTAAGACTTTCATAGAATGAAAGCTTGTTTCCCCTTAATTCATATTCTTTTGCGTTTGAAATAACATCTTGGAATACTTCACCAGCTTTAATCCTTTCTTTAACCTCGATAACCATAGCTTCAAATTCCTGTTTTGTGAAGTGCCTGGATTTCTCCTTGTATTCTATGCCTTCGATTTCATGTGTTTCCCTTGCTATTTCTTCTATTTCTTCTAGTCTGTTCTCCCCTAATGTGACATATTCACATTTATTGTGAATTCTGTCAAATATTATCCCATCTAGAAATAGTCCAAATTCAAAATCTGGTTTTTCACCGGGTTCCAGATCAATGGGTTGGAAGTGTCTTGCTGCTTCGTATGAAACATATCCTACTAGACCTCCCCTAAATCCTTTTTTTCCATTTGCTTGGGAGGTTAGTTTTCTGATCTCGTCGAATGGATTTTCAACTTCAATTTCCTGTTTTTGTCCATCGGTTTCTATTTCAAGGACGTTGCCCTTTGCTCTTAGAATTGCCGAGGGTTTAAATCCTAAAACTGAGAATCTTGCAAGTCCACTGTCACTTTCCATTGATTCTAATAGGAAGGTGCTGGAGTAGTTTGAGTATAAATTTTTAAATAATTCAAAAGGAGAATTAAATTGAAGATCCGTACTCTTAGGTTCGTTTATTTTTATATTGTATTCGCCAAAAACATTCACTGCCTTTCATAATTGTCACCTTGATAGTATTTAATAGTAAAATTATTCATTAAAATATAGTACTTCAAAGTACTATTTAAAGCTTTAGAGTACAAATATGTACATAGATTTATATAGTTGATACATTAATGAATAGTTTGTGAGATAAAATGTGGGACAGAATAAAACATAAATTTGATAAATTCCCTGCAAGAATGGCAGTTGCAAGGAAGATAGTTGAACTGGGACTTAGAGTTGGAAAAACAGGTAAAATATACTGTGGAAATGTTGAAATTAGTGATGTTGCCCTTGCAAGATCGGTAGGAGTTGATAGGCGAACAATTAAATCAACTGTAGATGTTATACTTGCAGATTCCCAACTTTCAGGAATATTTCAAAACATAGCACCCGCAGGCACTCTCCTTAAAAATGTTGCTGACAATCTTGGTTTTGGTGTGGTAGAAATAGAAGCAGAAGCAGGTAATGCAGGAATACTCGCCAAATCAACCGAATTAATATCATTAGAAGGCATAAGTATAAGACAGGCACATGCAGGAGATCCTGAATTGGAAGAAACCCCAAAACTCACCATAATAACGGGAAAACCTATTAAAGGCGAACTCATAAACGAGTTTCTAAATATTCCCGGTGTTAAAAGGGTTTCAATCTACTAATAAAGAAAATAATGTTGAAAATCCAATAATTTTTATATAATCTCGTTCATTGTCTAAACGACTTTTTCGGCATATTAAGTAGATAAAGCACTTCAATGTACATTATCAGTGCCTCTCCACGTAAACCTCATCGATAATTTGTTACATTATGGATTTTCGATGAGCTTATTTAGATTTTCTGGTAGTTTTGGGTTTGATAATTTGTAATGTATCCATACTCCTTCTTTACGCCATTTTAAAAGACTAGAATTTTTTAATAGATTTAGATGATGGGATACTGTTGGTTGTGGTTTATCGAGTGCTGCCATTATCTCACAGACACATAGTTCTCCATGTTTTAATAGGTAAACTATTTTTAGTCTTGTAGGATCTCCAAGTGCTTTGATTATATCTGCATTTTTCTGTATTTCATCATTCTCCGGTATTTTAGAGAGTATTTTTTCTAGATTCTTAACCGGGTTGCAGTTGGGTTTTCCTACCCCTTTAATTTCACATGTTTTCATAGTCAGTCCTATACTACAATGATATATTTAAATATATGGATGTTTATAGTTGGGTTGAAATAGATGTTTAAGAGGATATGAATGACTAAGCAAAATTAAGGGAAAAGTTTTGATTATCTGCAACCACAACTCGGCCAGATCCCAAATTGCTGAAGGATTACTAAAATCATTATATGGCGAATATTATGAGGTTTACAGCGCTGGAATTAATCCCACCACCGTAAATCCATATGCAATAAAAGTCTTAAAAGAGATTGGAATTGATATCTAGAAATAGATCTAAAAATGTTAAAGAATTTCATGACTTAGAATTTGATTATGTGGTTACTGTATGTGGTGGAGAAGGTCAAAAATGCCCATTTTTCCCTGGAGGAAAAACTTAATACGAAAATCATTTGAGGGCCCTGCAGTTGTTAATGGGAATAAAAAGGAAAACTTTGACGCTTTCAGAAGAAATAGAGATGAAATTAAATTTTGGCTTGAGAAAACTTTCAAGGTATGATTAGTGCGAGCCGTGAATAATATAATAGCAAATAAGGTTACAAAATCCCCCTGATTGGCTGATTGCCTTAAAGGATCTAACTTTCTATTTTAATTCTTAATTTACCCATTTTATGCTTTAATGTATTATTATCCTCAACTCTCTTTATTTCTTTTTTAATCTTGTTTTTCATATATTCAACACAAAGTTCACCATTATCGTCGAGTCTCGAGACATCTGTAGGTTTTAAATTCTTTTTATTGAGTTCATCAATTATATTAATATCCAGTACTGATTTCACTCCCTTTTTTTCCAATATTTTAAGGGCACAGTCACCATCACAACCATTAATAGTTATAATGGGATACTTATTTATCAAATTTTGAAATCCTGTCTTACCCGCCGATGTTGCCCCCATACATATGGATATGATATTATCTGTTTCTTCGACTATATCCGCAGATGTTATTCGTGAAACTAGGCCATATGGACTCATTCCGCTGCATGCTGCTAATGCTATCTTACTTTTTTTATTCATCTTTTATCATCTTTTATGCGATAATTTTAATTTATTTCCAAAATATGTTCATGAATTTAGATAGAACCTGGAATTGAGTCGATTTAAATTTTATTTTTTCGACTTTAAAATAGAATCCATCTTGTCGAATCTATTTTTAATATGTGTGTATCCTTTTTGATCGAAGGGACATTTTTCTATACACGATGTGCAGCCCTGGTTACAGCCTATACAAAGTTCTTGGATAAATCCCGTTTCTTTTCCACCACAACATGTTTCTTTTTCTATGATTGCTTTTTCTGGACATGCTTTGATACATTTTCCACATCTCTCACAGTAATCTGTTATCCATGAATAGTCGTTATTATCTTTTACTGGTAAATTTGCTATACTAACAAATATGGTTGAAATTTTTTGTCTTGGACCTAGTTCAGGAGATATTAACAAACCGCTTTGACCTATACATCCTAAACCTGCTATTTCACCGAGTTGAGAAAATTTCACAATACCGCCATAGGGGTGAGCAACCTCTGTTGCATAATCATATTTTCTAAGATAATCAGAGAGCTCGTAGCTTATATCGGCTAACTTTTTATAGGCAGATTCGTTAAGTTTCTGTGCTTCAGGACCTGGTTTTGCTATAATAATCTCTTTATCCATTTCCATGGTTAAAACAATTGCATTGAAATACTGGATGTATTTATCTCTAATTAATAGGTCAGGTGTGATTTGGGCGTATCCTATATCTTTAATACCTATTGAATGAGCATATTTTACAAAGTTATTGATAAAAGTCTCGGTAACTATGGATTGGGGCTTCTCAGGATTTTTAATATGAGATTCGTCAGGATAGTCAGTTCCTCCACAATCACATCCAATAATATCTTCTTTTTTATTTCCAAGAGATTTTTTAGTTGATTTTGATCCACAGTCACAACCATTATCCTTTTTTAACCCTACAACATTTTGTTTAAGTTCTTTTTCTTCCACTTTTCAACAACTCCCATCCATATATCCAAATATGTAAATATATAGATATGTACGTTATGACGATATTTAAATCTTCCTAACAATATTCATATTCCTAATGGCAAACACTCAGAAAGAAAATATATGATGCTTATTTTTTAAAAACAAACTATAATCTATTACAATACGAAAATTCATTTTAAGTATGTTAAAATAAAATTAATTAAAAATAAGATATTTGAGAATAAATAAATGAATATAATCTATTTAAACTGAAGTTTTTAATTCTGCTTCTTTATCCTCTTCATCAAGAACTTTTAAAAGCTCGTCCCATGCTTCTAAAGATTCTTTAGCTTCAGTATCTGTTAAAACTTCTATAGCATATCCTGAATGAACAAGAACATATCTACCAACATCTAATTCTCCTACTAGATCTAATTTGGCCTGTTGCCTTACTCCTCCAAAATCAACTGTGGCTACTTTATCGGTAATACTAACTATTTGTGCTGGTGCTGCAATACACATATCAATCTACCTCTTTTAATTTGATTAACATTAATCCGTTATTAGCTGAAACCATTTCGTTCAGCCCAAAAGTTTATAGTAATATTTAAAACCTTTACCATTATTTAATAGATTTTATTATGTGCTTCAACCATATAAACAATATGTTCTGGAGGAAAATGTTATGAAAGTGGTAGTTGTAGGCGGTGGATCCGCAGGAAGAACAGCTTCAATAGAAGCAGCACAAATAGGTGAAGAAGTAACCCTGATTGAAAAGGATAAAATTGGGGGAAAATGTCTTAACACTGGATGTATGGTTGTTTGTGGCCTTAATGATGTTGCAAAATTTGCAATAAATGCCAGAAAATTTAATCAAATTGGAATTATCGATGTTAACCCTAAAATAGATTTTGAAAAGGTAGCTGATGGAGTTAAAAATACTGTGGGTAAAATTAGGGGAGTGATTACTTCTGAAACTAAAAAAGCAGGAGTTAATATCATAAATGGTAAAGCTGAAATTGGTGATGGTTATGTTACAGTTAATGGTATAAATTATCCCTACGACAAGTTAATAATAGCCACAGGTTCACAGGCACTTATTCCGCCAGTAAATGGTGTAGAACATGCCAAAACATATAAAGATATTTTAAATTATAAAAAAGTCCCTGAAAAAATGATTATAGTGGGAAGTGGGACAATAGCAACAGAATTAGCCGGTTTATTCTCTGCATACGGCACTGAAGTGCATATACTTTGCAGAAATACCTTTTTAAAAGAGGTTGAAACAGATATAAAAGATTATATTGTAGATAAACTGCTTAAAAATGTTAAAATACACGAAAACACATCTGTCTCTGAAATATATCCCGATAGTGCACTAACAAATTCAGGGCGTATGGATGGGGAGGTTATGTTAGCAGTTGGCATGAATCCAAATTCAGATCTTGTGAAGCATCTAGTTGAAACAGGGAAAAAAGGAGAGATATTAGTAAATAAAAGGATGGAAACAAGCCATAAAAATGTATATGCTGCTGGTGATGTTGTTGGAGGCATAGGAACAACTCCAGTTGCAAGAATGGAAGGTGTTGTTGCTGCCCATAACGCTTGTGGAGTAGCAGCAGAAGTGGATTACAGTTTTATACCATCATCCATATCCTTATACTATGATGTAAGCTATATAAAATCCGATGTAGAAGGAATAAATGGACATATACCTGGTTCAGCAGGCCCCGGAGCATTTTGGAATGTTCTTGACCGTGACACAGGAATTACAAAGGTAGTCATTGATAAAGAAGGGGAAATTAAAGGCATTTCATCCATATCTCCATCTGCACGTTCCGTGCTTGATTATATGTCTAAATTTATGAGGGATGGTTACAAAACATATGATTTTGACAATTTTATTGAAGCACATCCATCAACCGATGCTGTCTATAAATTAATGAGGTACTTCTCAAAGTTTGAATAGATAATAATAAAATTCTTATAATAATAAAGGGTGATTTGATTGGATGATAAGATATTAGAAGATGATTGTACTGTGATGAAACCATTCTCAGAGATTACTAAATTCCANNGATGCTGTTCAAGTTCTTACTGGGTGTACATTTGGTAAGGGAAATTTATTGTTTAAAGACCATGGAAAACAGGTTTACACATTTATTAACAGAAACACAAATGAAGCTGTAAAGGTATCATTAAACGATTCATTTAATGTTGATATATTGGCACCGCAGTTAGAGAAACTTCGAGGATCTGTTAATTCAGGAACTGCAACAGATCTTGAAAAAGAAGATTTAAAACAGATGACAGAAGAAGTATCAGAAGAAATATTGGAAATTCCATACAATAAACTGTTCCATACCGAGCATGTTGAAATGGATATTCCTAAAAAGACTATGAACTTTAAAAATGTTAAATGTTCAAAGTGTGGGGAAATGGTTTCTGAACACCGGGCCATAAAAATGGAGGGCAAAATTAGTTGTATACCCTGTTTTAAAGGTTAAAATATTCTGGTACATCTAAATAATATTTCCTTTTTTTAAATAAAAATGTACTGGAAATGTACATTTATTTTGCCTTGGAGCTTGTACATATAATCTTTGCAATCTTATCAGAAGATTTTAATACCTCTTCACCGTAGGTTATTGCAGATTGTTTCATATCATCCATATTTGCAAATGCTTCCCCAATTACATCTTCAAGATTTGCAAGTTCACTTTCAAGCACAGCTCCCTTAAATACAGTAGCCAAATTATGATAACGACCATATTTTACTCCTAAAAGTGCAACAACAGGAATTCCCCATGCCATAGCTTCATGTATCATCATACCATCATCCGTTACAACTGCAATGTCAACCACCCTGTAAAGATCGTTTATCCAGTTTATATATCCTAAATAGATTAAATTGGTATTTTCAAGATATTTCATGTACTCATCTTCTAACGGGTCACCAACTACCAGAATATTAGCCTTTATTCTTCCTTCACCTAGGTTAGATGCCCCAATTGCCATTTTTTCAAATAAGGTGGAGCCTGATGATAGAAGTATGGTTGGTAATGTTTCATCATATTCTTCGGGCATGTTTTTCAGTGCATTTTCCCTGTCACCGATTATTATTTCGGGATTTACAGGAGAATATGCCCTGTGAAATCTATTATTGTCAAATTGTGATTGGAAAAGATTTGATTCTGGAAGTGCAATTGTTGTTGTTATCCTAGTACAAACCCTTGCATCGGCCGGTGTTATAAGGATTCCAACAGATGGTATGTGGGCAATTTTTGCTGCAAGACACCCTACAACAGCTCCACCACCAATCACCCCTACAATTATGTCGGGATTTACCTTTCTACATAGTCTCATTGTTTCAAATGCAGCTTTCATGGTTTTTAATCCTGCATTTATAAGAGTTTTTTTGGTTGCAGCATGACCCCCTGCTTGTGGAATGCTGGTTGTATGCCATTCAATTCCATTTTTCTTAAAAAGCAAACCTGGTGCAGTATGATCTAATGCAAATTCACATTCAAAACCATATTTAGATAATGCTTTTGCAATATTAAGAGCTGTAACAGCATCTCCACCTATTCCCCTACCTGTAACAATGAATAAAGCTTTCATTTGATCACCTTTAAATATAATCGAACAACATTCTCTATTTTCTAAATTTAGGATAGTTATGAAGTAATCTCTCCTATTAAAATGAGCTTACCATTAAAAAATTTGATATTTTATTATCTATATTTAATATTATTCTTTGTAACCGACATCATATAGTTTTTTAATAAACAGATCATACCATTTGTTCTTTAACATGGATATTAAAAATTTTATTATAATCTCTGTTTGATGGAAAATTTCCCATGTTTTTATCCTACACTGAATACATAAGATAGAAGATTAAAATAAAAAAACTTAATTTGATTGAGGGTTATATACGAGTCTTCTAAATCCTAAAAGTATCAATAAACGATTTTCTATTATAATACTCTTTTTTTTGAGTGTGAATCTTCTTACTAGATCTCCAAGTCCACCACCAGTTAAAACATCCATAACATAATCTCCAAATCCGGGTTGTATAATTTTATAATTATGTTCTAAGAAATTTTTAAGGTTCTTCCGTCGGATAAATGCTATGAGAACCGCTGTAATTAGTAATAGAAGTAGTGTGACTATAAATGCACCATAAACCCCTGAACCCGTGTAATCTCCTATTATACTTCCGAATGATACGAATATTAAACCTAAACTAACCCCAAATGAATGATTACCAATTTCACCCATCATAATTCTTCCTTTATAATCCCATGGTGCATATCCAATACATGCAGCCAGTACAATTAAAACTGGATAGTAAATGGTTGTTGTCAGTGCTACTATCCCTAAAGCCATTAGTGATGCCATTATTATCACAGTTGAACAGGCAGAACCTGGTTGCATATCTGCTATGTTTAAAGGTTGTATCATGAGTGCAATCAGTATTGCAACCGGACCAAAATAGAAGTAACCTACGACCATGACCATCAGCATTCCAATACCTCGGGAAAGTTGACCATATTCCAGTTTATGCCCTTTTATTTTGGTTCTTCCTACAAGATCATCTATAAATGCAGCTATACCAATTATTGCAATTAAATAGTTGCCAGGCGGTGGGAATAATAGTATTAAAACTAGAAATGGTGCTAAACCAACAGCCCTGGGAGTTCCACCACGAATATTTGTATAGAGATTTCCCCCAATTCTTGTGATCAGTCCTTTAAAGATGATGGTTAGAACTGCTGAACCTATTAAAGCTAATATGAGATATAATAATTCCACTTGCAAGTTTTACACCCTTTATTATCTATTTAATCTCTACAATCCAATGATTATTTATAAACCATATCTTAGTAGTGCTGCAATGCCACCTAGTGATGTTAATTGTTTTCCACCATCGTGTTCACTGCTTATAATCATGACCTTACCACCCATGTTTTCTACTTGATCCATGAGCCTCTCTATATCTCTGTTCTTTACCATTTCATCTATTACCAACATTGTTTCGGCAGCACCAGCGTGCACTGCTTGTGTAACTTCTTTTTTCCCATATGCAACTGTTTTAGAGCTTTTACCAATTTCTTCGAGTACCTTCTCAACCATTCTGATTTCATTGGCTATCCTACCCTCTGTAGCCATTTTTTCTATTATACCCTTTTTAAGTACTTCGGCAATGCCGGATCTGCCACCTGCACCTGTACTTTCAAGAAGTGATATTTTGGCCATATCCGGATTGTTTTGGTTTAGATAATCAAAAAAGTCGCCCTTTGAAAATCCAGGACCTGCTATTATTATGGCTTGTACCTCTTTAAATTTTTCTATTGTCTCTGTAAGTTCTTTAAAAAAGTCAGTTATTGCTTTTTTACGGTTTTTTTGTATTATTCTCTTTCCTGAAATATTCCCAATAACCGGACCGTAATAGTCGATCCCATACTGCCTTATTATTCCAATATCTGCAATATCATCTTCTATTGAAACTATAAGTGCTGATGGTTTTTTAGATGCTTTCATGGCATCTTTAAGACGTTTAATATTCCATTTGGACCATCTGTCCTTTTTTATTTTTACTGAATTGGAAAGTTTAAGATCTAATGTGTGGTGTGAACCCAATGGTACCAGATCTTCAGGGCCCAGTTCTATGGTACCCGTTGCCCGTAATTTACCAGTATATTTGTGATAACTGATCTCTTCTACTCTAACTCCCATAAAGAATGTTTTTTTAATACCACGATCGCTTCTTAATCGTTCACCACTAGAATCTTGAATTCTACGGCTGGTTAATGAGGAAACCAGATCACCTTCTTCAATTATATGTGATAAATGCCATAAATCATCCATTGTTTCTGGAACAACTTCAATGACCCCCTTCTTGGTATCCTGATAAACGATTCGCATTTTATACACCACATTTGTTCAGTAATAATTAGTAAAAGTATAAAGATTCCTTACTTCTAGTTCTATAGTTACACTCTGTTATTTTTATGCCTAAACATGTTAAAATTGAATTATTCAATCTAAAATCATCTGCATATTTATTGGAAATTCTTTTATTAATTAAATAATTGAGGTTAGGGTCTTATAAAATATCACTTGAAACAATCTTAACCACGGAATGTAGGTTCAAAATAGTTCAAATATGAATATTGATTTTAATAGGTTGATCAAATTATATTTCTATGCTTCTTTAATATTATATTTTATTTTTACAATGTTGAGATAAATATTTAAAATTTAATCCATTTCAAATATTATTTTTAGAATTAATTTCGGTTAGTTTTCATATGCATATATTACTTATTGGTTTAAAAATTGTGGGCGACTATTAATATAACAGCTTTTTGAGGGTAATTCATAAATTTCTGGTATTTAATGTTAGATTTTATTTATAATTTACTCGATTTATTTAGATTATTAAATTACGTGGATTAACCCCTATTTTTTTATATTGTGAATATTAATAGTAGATATAACGCTTTATGATTAATAAATGGAATTATTCATAGAATTATATAACTAAACGGGAGACATATATTTGAAAATAGCTGTAATTGGAGGTACAAGGGGTTTAGGGAAATGGATAGCATCATTTCTAAGTAATAAAGGATTTAATGTAGTTATAACCGGTAGAAACGTTACAACGGGTGAAAGTGTATCAAAAAAACTCGGGGTAGACTATACTCGAGACAATATTCAAGCCGCTGCAACTGCCGATGTTGTTGTTATAGCTATTCCAATCGATATTACACCTAAAATAATAAGGGAAATTGCACCTCATATGAAGGAAGGATCCCTTTTACTAGATGTTACATCTGTAAAGATGGAACCATCCAAGGTTATGGAGGAGTATGCTGCCCCAGGTGTTGAAGTACTCCCGACACATCCAATGTTCGGTCCGAGGATAAGATCCCTTGACGGTCAGGTGGTAGTATTAACACCGGTTAAAACAGGACAATGGTATGATAAAGTGTTTAAATTTTTAGAATCAGAAAATAGCAAGGTAATAGTCACCACTCCAGAAATTCACGATCGTATGATGAGTATCGTTCAAGGATTAACCCACTTTGCATATATAAGTATAGCTTCAACCATCGAGAAACTTGACATAGATATTAAGGAATCTAGAAAATTTGCGAGTCCTATTTACAATCTCATGTTAGACACCATTGCAAGAATAACAGCACAAAATCCTTATTTAGTTTATTCTATCCAAACTAAAAATAGTTTTATTAAAGAAGCCCATGAAACCTTTCTTGAAACCTTTGTAGAACTAAAGGATATGATTTCAAAGGAAGATGAAACGGGTTTTGTTCAGGAAATGAGCTCAGCAGCCAAACATCTCGATGATGTAGAATCAGCACTTGGAAGATCAGATAAGGCCATATCTGCCCTGACTGAAGAAGTGAGTCTCCTAAAAAATTTGGTAGGTCAGGAAGTCGGTCTGAGACATATATATTCTAGAATTGTCCATATTGGCATTTTAAAAGAACTTAAACCGGATTATTTAATAATCAGTCAAAATAATAGTACAATCCAACTTAAACTTTCAAATGTGGAAGTATTAAATAACGAAGACCTCTACAAATGGAAGTTAGAGAATTATATAAAGAAGAGCCTTGATATTTCATCCATTTTCCCTGAATCATGTGATCCAAAGGTAATCACAGATACAATTAAAAAGTTAGATGGTGTGGTGGATGCTGAAGTTATTGATACTTACATTGGAAATCAAATTCCAAAAGGGAATATAAGTGTCACGATAAGATACAATTTCATCGATGAAATGGCCGGTAAAGAAGTTGAAAGATTATTAAAAGGCTTTGGAATTCTAATCCGCTAATTTTTAGAGTAATATTAATTAAAAATATGTTTTGTTTTGTAATTTATTATTTTTTTATAGATAATAGATATCTTTATATACTACAACTCTTAATGTTTAATTGTCACAAAGAACATTAAGGAATGTGAAAAATATCACAAGATATTCCATGATGTTTTATATGTTTGTGAAAATTGTTTGAATTAATAAAAAAATTTAGAGGTGTAATATTTGAAAATTAAAATAGTGGGAGTGTTAATGGCATTCCTTTTTTGTATTAGTATGGTAGGTGGATCATTTGCAGCATCCCCACAAGAAGTAACAAAACTTAGTTCTGGAACTACGTTTCCATCACAAATTACAGGTTTGACAGATCAAACATGTAAAGCTGGACAAACAGCTAAATTTAGTGGAAAATTCTCGTTTAAACAAGGATTCATCTGGACGCCTGGAATTTGGAGATATATGACTCTCAAACTATACAATAATAAAGGAGTTGAATTAAGTTCAGAAACCAAAATGGACAATATCTTCACTGCAGTAGGTCATTTTAAAATTAATACTAAAAAATTAAGCTTAAACCCTGGAAAATATAATGTAGTAATGAGCTACGCTGGAAATAAAAACCAAGGTATAAACCCATGTGAAGCTACCAGCACATTAACAGTGACAAGTTAAATAATTAATAAATAAGCTTAGAACAATTAGCTGGTAACAAATTGTCTTAAAAATTTAAATAAAAAAATCTTCCATTTTTTTTTATTTAAAAATTGGAAGTATTAATTCCTTTTTATTCTAAAGTTATTCTTTTGTAAATGAGTTTTTAATTAGATTAAATCAAATATTTCATTCTTCTAAAAATCGTTTATATCCTTCTTTTAATCCATCTATTCATCTATCTTTTTATAATAACAACTTAATAAAACATTTCCATTAATATTAATAGATAAAATCGATGATTAATTTAGAAATTATGATTTTATCCTTTAATAATTTAGTTAACTACTCATTTTATTTTCCAAATCCATATCATACCTTCAAATATTATTTTATTCCATTTAAAAAGTCCTATCCTTTGTTACATACCTAAATTGTAATCTATTATATTTAACAAGTTTTTTTTGCACAAAAACACAATATATATATGGAATAAAATATAATGTTATAGTAACATAAGTTAACTAAAATAGGTTATGACTTATGTTTCAATTTAAAACAATTACAAAACATTTCACACACATTAAAGATATTAATAGGAGGGTTTTTTACATGGAAAATAAAGAAATGGAATTAAAAGTTGCAGAAGCGTTTTCACAAGCAGATGTAGGCAGGTCAATTGCCAGGATAGATCCAGCATGTATGCAGAAACTCGACTTACATGACGGGGATATTATAGAAATAGAAGGAAAAAAATTAACAACCACAAGGGTTGCATCATCACAATCTGATATTGGACTAGGAATAATTCGTATAGATGGATATATAAGAAAAAATTCAGGAACCTCTATAGGCGAAGAAGTTATTGTCAGACGTGCAAATTATAAAGAAGCTAAAAAAGTAGTATTAGCACCAGTTGATCAGCAGATAAGGATTAGTGGCGATGTCAGATCAGCTTTTCTTGGTAGAGTTTTAACCATGGGAGATATGATTATCACAGGTGTGAGACAACAGCAACAACAAACATTAAGGTCCGGACTATTTGATGAATTCTTCAACGATGTTGCACCAATGGGAGAGATTAAGCTCGCAGTAGTATCAACTAAACCAGCAGGTGTTGTTCAGATAACAGAAATGACCGATGTAGAAGTTCAGACAGAACCAGTTGACCTCTCAAAGCTTGAAGGCGTCAAGAATGTTGTTGACGTGACATACGAAGACATAGGAGGCCTCAAAGAAGAGGTTAAAAAGGTCAGGGAAATGATAGAAATACCGCTTAAAAGGCCTGAACTCTTTGAACGTCTTGGAATTTCTCCTCCAAAGGGAGTTCTAATGCACGGCCCACCAGGTACTGGTAAAACATTATTAGCAAAGGCCGTTGCAAACGAAAGCGATGCCCATTTTATAGCCATTAACGGGCCAGAAATCATGAGCAAATATGTTGGAGGATCCGAAGAAAGGTTAAGGGAATTATTTGAAGAAGCTGAAGAAAATGCCCCATCAATAATATTCATCGATGAAATTGATGCAATAGCTCCAAAAAGAGAGGAAGTTTCTGGAGAAGTTGAACGAAGAACAGTAGCCCAATTACTAACACTCATGGACGGACTAAAATCAAGAGGACAAGTAGTCGTAATAGGCGCAACCAACAGACCAGACGCACTTGACCATGCTATCAGAAGGGGTGGAAGGTTTGACAGAGAGATAGAAATTGGAGTTCCAGACAAAGACGGAAGAGGAGAAGTATTACAGATACACACCCGTGGAATGCCCCTCGATGATAAAGTTGATCTAGTTGAGATGGCAGATATTACACACGGATTTGTAGGTGCGGACCTTGAATCCCTATGTAAAGAAGCTGCTATGAGAGTTTTAAGAAGGGTACTTCCAGACATCAAAGGAGACGAAGAAATATCTCCAGAAACACTTAAAAAGATGATTGTAACAAAATCAGACTTCAAAGAAGCTCTTAAAGAAGTTCAACCATCAGCATTACGTGAAGTCCTTGTACAAGTCCCTGACATTAAATGGGATGATATAGGAGGACTTGAAAGTGCAAAACAGGAGTTACAAGAAGCTGTGGAATGGCCACTTAAATATCCTGAGAGTTTTGAGAAGTTTGGTGTGAGGCCACCAAGAGGTGTACTCATCTACGGACCACCAGGAACAGGGAAAACATTACTAGCTAAAGCCGTAGCAAATGAAAGCGATGCCAACTTCATAGCTGTGAAAGGACCAGAACTCCTATCAAAATGGGTGGGAGAATCAGAAAAAGGTGTACGTGAAATATTCAGAAAAGCAAGACAAACAGCACCAACAGTAATATTCTTCGATGAAATTGACTCCATAGCATCCACAAGGGGAGGATCTAGTACAGATTCTGGCGTTACACAACGTGTTGTAAATCAGCTACTAACAGAAATAGATGGACTAGAAGAGCTCCAAGATGTAGCGGTCATAGCAGCAACCAATCGTGTGGACATATTAGACCCTGCACTTACCAGACCCGGAAGATTCGACAGACATGTTAAAGTCGATGATCCTGATGAAAATGGTAGAATGGCAATATTTAAAGTGCACACAACAAATATGCCACTGGCAGATGATGTTAACCTTGAAGAACTTGCCAAAAGAACAGAAGGATTTGTTGGGGCAGATATTGAAGCAGTATGTCGTGAAGCTGTTATGCTAACACTCAGAGAAAGTCTTGAATCAGAAAAAGTAGATATGAAACACTTTAAAGAAGCCATGAAAAAGGTTAAACCAAAAATGGAAGCAAATCTCAGCCATTACAGTTAAATAATAAATCAATTTATTGGGAGATATTTTTTTTCTCCTAATTAATTTTTTTTAAATTTCTTATATTCGTTTTTAAATATGTTTTATATTAATTTTATAGTAATTTTAATATCGATTCTTTGTGTTTGATTAAGTTTAAAGAATATAAACTGGCCCCATACAACATCTATTAAAAGTTTAAATATATTCATAATAAATAGATAAAATAATAGTAAGAATTTTAATGTACTTAATTTTAAAGAATAATATAATAGGGGAAGACCATGAGTTACAATGTAAAGGATATGTCACTAGCACCGGAAGGTAAAAAGAAAATAGAATGGGTTCAAAGACACATGCCCGTTCTTGAACATATAAAAAAGGAATTTCTCGAAGAAAAACCTTTCGAAGGTATAACAATTGCATCATGTTTACACTTGGAACCAAAAACTATTAATTTAGGATTAACACTCCATGCAGGTGGTGCTGAAGTCGCTATGACAGGTTGTAATCCATTATCTACCCAAGACGCTGCAACTGCCGCAGGTGCAGCGTTAGGACTTAACATGTACGGGTGGAGGGGTGAAACAAACGAAGAGTACTACGAAAATATCAATAAAGTACTCGACCACGAGCCCGATATAATTATCGACGATGGAGCAGATATGATATTCCTTGTCCATAGAGAAAGAAGAGAACTCATGGACAAAATTATAGGGGCATGTGAGGAAACAACCACTGGAATACACAGATTAAAAGCCATGCACAAAGATAAAGCTTTAGAATTTCCTATTATGGCTGTAAATGATTCATACATGAAATATCTATTCGACAACCGCTATGGGACCGGTCAGTCAACATTCGATTCCATTATGGGTTCAACTAATGTGTTAATTGCAGGTAAAACCATAGTTGTTTGTGGTTACGGATGGTGTGGTCGCGGTGTAGCTATGAGAGCTGCAGGTTTAGGGGCAAATGTAATAGTTACAGAAATTGACCCAATCAGAGCTCTTGAAGCACGAATGGACGGATATCGTGTAATGAAAATACGAGAAGCTGTTAAAGAAGCAGATATGCTCATAACAGTTACAGGGAATCTGGATGTTGTTTCAGGAGATGACTTCAAATACATGAAGGATGGTTGTATACTGGCTAATTCAGGCCATTTTAATGTAGAAATCAACAAACAAGACTTGGAAAAAATGTCAACAGCAACTAAAATGCTTAAACCTGACATACAAGAATTTACTATGGATGACGGTAGAAGGATATACCTCCTTGCAGATGGAAGACTTGTAAACCTTGCAGGTGAACGTGGCCAGGGACATCCAGCCGAAATAATGGATATGAGTTTTGCCATGCAGGCGCTATCCGCCAAATATTTAGTTAACAACAAATTAGAGGTTGGCATATACAAAACACTGGACGAAACAGACATTAGTGTAGCAGAACTTAAATTAAAAGCCATGAAAATTGAAATTGACCATTTATCCAATAAACAGGTCGAATATCTTGAAAACTGGCAAGAAGGGACCTGATCTACATTATTTATATATATATATATATATATATATTTTAAAGATTCAGGAAATTGATCATGTTTTCAAAGAAAATTTTCAAGGGTAGGGGACCTACACGCATTTTTATTGGAGGAGTCCATGGAAAGGAAGGTTTAACTACCATTAACATTATTAAAAAGCTAAAGAATGATGATGTGAATGATGGTAGTCTTCTACTCTACAATTGTCCAGAAAGCAAGTATATAAGTACATTAGATCCCGGGTATTACAGCACAGATATGGGTAAAGAAATATTGAATCTAATCAAAACTTATACACCCACGATCTACGTTGAGCTTCACTGTTACAAACCTGAAAGTTATCTTAAACTCGTAGACTGTAACCGAAAGGAGAAATCTGGAGTACCACCATTAATAGAATTAGAACAAGGAGTTTTAATTAGCTCTGTTGCACCATATTTGAGAACTGAAGTTTTTAAAAGAGATGATGTTTGCATTACACTTGAAATGCCATTCAAACCAACAGAAACAGCTGCTAATATTTATTTTGAAGTTTTGAAATCTATTGCTGGTTCCAATAATAGAAAAGAATTTGAGGACAAACTGAAGGTTAAATATCCTAAACAAGTCAAAACAGCCCGAAGATATGCTGCAGAATTTTTTGGAGAATATCCTGCATTTTAATCTAGATAGAATTAACTTTAGTGTAAACTGGAAATTTATTACAGTCTTTGACTAAAACCCATAAAAAAATCCATTTTTTTTAGAACAAACCACAAGTTTTTCAACTGCGGGGTTTGATTGCCAGTATTCCACCCATCATAGCAAAAAAATGTTAAAACTTCCCCAAAACCATTTTTCACAGCTGCTAACTTATGATCAGCCAAAGAAAACCATTTAACATCATCAACCATAACCTCTTAATCGCATTAAAATCGTGTCTAGAATACGCATAAAAAATTTGTTAATAATCTCCTGATTTGATAAAAACATATTATTTATTATGAATTCTAAATAAATAACTAATTTTATAATTAAGTAAATTAGAGCATAGATAAATAAGAACCGTAAAAAATCAAAAGTGTTTTCAAATCGTATAAATACTTAAAAAATGTAATATCCATTCTTATTTTATGTGATTGAATAGTATTATGATTAAATAATTCATATGGGTAAATGTGATTAATTCTAATATTTTAAACTATATTTTATCCAAACCAATCAGTGAGGCTCTTCTGTTTATTGTCGATTTTTTTAAATTTATCAAGGGCACTCAATACTCTAGGTTCAGAAAAATCGTGTTCTCCGCAAAGAAATGCAACCACACCCTCTGTATCTGGTGAGCTCCATTGTAATTTATAATCCGATACAACTTCATGTTTAAGAAATATATTTCTCAAAATTTCTGGTTCAACTTCTAACTGTATTCCCTGGTTTTCAAGGACATTAAAAATATTATCATGTTGTTTAATAAGCTTTAAACCTGTTTTAGCGCCTATTCCTTTAACTCCCATGTTAAAATCTGTTCCAACCAGTATTGCAATATCAACCAGCTGTTTCCGGGTTATCTGCAAATCCTTCAAAACCTTTTCTAAATTTATCATCTCAAGATTTGCTTTACCACCAGTTATGGTCAGATTTCTAACCATTCTAGGAGCTCCGAATAATATACAATCATAATCTTGTGATCCTACAGCCCATGCATCACCTTTTTCCACCATGTAAGATGCCTGGGCTTCACCCTCACCCTTAGCCTGTATATAAGGTACTCCCATGAGTTCTAAAAGTTTTTTTGACCCTTCGATTATATCACGGGACATTCTTGAGGATCTTGTTGCAAACTTTCTTGCATCCTCTATTCTACCCTCTTCAAGTGCTTTGTCCCATTGTTTCTGAGATTCTTCCTTAACTTCTCTCCTTTTATCCTGAGTACCCTTTTTTAGGATGTCTGAAGTCCCATCGAAGACATAAATAGGTTTTATACCCTTATCTATTAGTGATGATGTTCTGTAGAGTATTCCACTGAAATGTGATGTGATATCCCCATTTTGATCCTTTAGTGGTGTACCATCTGCCTGTCTAATGCTTGAAAGGAATTGATAGATAATATTAGCAGCATCTAATGCAACTATTTTATTTTCTAATCGTTCAAATTTAATACTTTCAGGCGATACAATGTCTCTGAACTTCACTCCCATTTTTTACCACTCTTTATTTGTTTTTATTTAATTTTTTGTAATCTTATAAATCCATATTAAAAAATCAGATATTTTTTTTAGAATATTAGTCTACTATTATTTCTAATCCTGAAAATGAGTGTAGGGAAATGTTTCTAGGAGCCATATCAAAATTTGATCCTTGTGGATTATGTTATAAGTTCTTGTGAGCATTGGAGATTTGGTTTTAAATATTTCCCTAATTTCCGGGCTTGGATCTTCAAAATAAATAGATTTAACCTCACGACGAGATTCGATGTTATGTTTTCGGAGGATGCGTCCAATTGGGATGTCCGCTCTTATAAGATCCTCTTTCATATCATTTTCAAGTCTTTCAACTGCAATCAATGATATTGCATATATTAATGGCTCTTCTGTTTTTATAACAACAACCCGATAATTTACTGTTTCTCCCTCTTCAATCTTCAGTAAATGGGCCATTTCAGGGTCAGCTTTAACAAACTTCTGTTCTAAAGTTTCTATTGTTACATGACCCCTGATAACATCAAGTATTGTTGTTACAGAACCATCGGTTGTTAGTAATATTTTCTGGGCATTTGAGAGTTTGCCCACTTCTTTTTCAATATTGGTTATTCCACCAAGGATGTTTTTATCCATTTTTAACCCCGGGGATCTTTTATCTCTCCAGAAATTGCTGAGGCTGCAACAACAGCAGGATTAGCTAAGAAAACCTCAGATTCCGGGTCTCCCATTCTTCCAAGGAAGTTTCTATTGGTAGTAGCTATACATACTTCGTCCGATCCAAGAACACCCATATGACCACCTAAACAAGGTCCACAACCAGGATTGCATATTATTGCCCCTGAGTCCATAAATGTATCTATAAGCCCATTATGAAGAGCTTGCCTGTATATTTCAGCAGATGCTGGAATTATAATGAGTCTAACATCTTCATGGATAGTTTTTCCCTCTAAAACTTCTCCCGCTTGTACCAGATCTTCTAGACGTCCATTTGTACATGAACCTATAAATGCCTGGTTTATTGTTGTACCTTCAACATTTGAAATTGGTTTAACATTATCAACATTGTGGGGACATGCTACTTGGGGTTCCATATCATCAACTTGGAAGTTAAACTCCTTTTCATAGCTGTAATCTTTATCTGATTTGACAACCTTGAAGTCAGTGACATTTCTATCATTTAAATATTGTAATGTTGCCTTGTTCGGTTCCATTATTCCATTTTTTGCACCGCTTTCAATAGCCATGTTACATATAGTCATTCTACTCGATACATCCATTGAGTCTATGGTGTTGCCTGTAAATTCCAATGTTTTATAGGTTGCTCCATACGTCCCTATTTCACCTATTACATTGAGAATCACATCTTTAGCCGTAACAAATTGACCAAGTTTACCATCTACAGTTATTTTAAATGCTTCAGGCACTCTGAACCATGTTTTACCAGTTGCAAAAACAAATGCCATATCGGTTGCACCCATACCTGTTGCAAATGCTCCAAAAGCTCCGTGTGTACAGGTATGTGAATCTGCCCCTACAACCACAGAACCTGGCTTTATCAGTCCATATTCAGGCATTACTTGGTGACATATTCCTTCACCGTGATTGAAATAATTTTTAATTCCCTGTTTTCTGGCAAATTCCATTGTAACCTTATGAAATTCTGCTGATCCTATGGTGTTTGGGGGCATGGTATGATCACAGATTATAACTATTTTATCTGGATCCCATACTTTATTTGAAATCTTTTTAAAGGTGTTTACGGTTGGTGGAGATGTTCCATCATGGGACATGGCCAGATCAACGTTTACCTCAATAATTTCATCAGGATTTACAATCTTTTTACTTGCTGCCCTTGCAAGAATTTTTTCTGTTACATTCATTCTGATTATCCTTCAAAATATTTTTTTAAACCATTTTTATAGTTAAGAATATTTTGGATTAGTTTATATTTTTATGCTTTATCTTATTTTTGATATGCTCTGATTAAAATTTCTCTATAGTATATAATATGTTCTTTGATGTGATTTTTATTTCTTTAAAGTTCGAATGGTCCTCTGACAGATCTGACAATGTCGTTGAAAAGTTTGTCGTTTATATATTTGCCCTCTTCTCTTTTGCTTTTAACCTGTTCAACTATCTTACATAGTTCATCCTTTGTAA
>PLTK01000190.1 GCA_003164415.1 Methanobacterium sp.
GCCACCATCTTAGTTATTAGATTAATTATTTTTCAACTCGCTGAATATAATAAGTTTAATAAAACATTATAAATGGTTACTATAAAAGGTTCACCTTTTTTGTAACAAAATTATATACATTAAACGAATAAATTCATTGTATGGACATATTAGAAGATTCACTATTTAAAGCTTTTATTCAAAATCGTGGCATTCGTAAAGGTACAATAACACGATATATTACTCAACTAAAAATGTCTGTAATTTTATAAAAAAAATCCGACTGTAAATTGATAGAGGAAGATGTAAAAGGAGAATATCTTCAAATACGCATACAAAATAGTTCTGTCAAAAAATATCTGATTAGATTTTAAAGATTACATGGAAAACAAAATAATTATAGTTCTCATAATATCACCAATACTTTAATGAGGGTAAGAACGTTTTATAGAAATATGACATAATGCACCCTAATGAAAACATAATATTGAAAGTACAGAGGATATTAGATTAGCCCTTAAAAATTGTAATTCCAAATTTCAAGCCATTATTCTACTCATCTTTTCATCTGGTATGGGTATTGCTGCCTGGAAGAAAAAGAAAGGATAGATAATGTAAAAAAACCAAGAAAATAATAAATTATTTTATATATTTATTTTTGAAATATTATATTCTGTGAATCATAAAAAGTTCTGAATATATTTATTTGATCCATAATTATCTCTGTATATTCACCTAGATCATCGGTCATAATTTGTTCAGGAATTTTCAGTGTAAGGTTTATGATCAATTTTTCTAGATGATATTGATGTTCTAATTCCACTTCCATAGAATAATCCTTTGGTATATATTTTTTATAATTTCCAAATCTATTTTTAAGGAACTCATATTGTTCAGAGTTAATTTGTGTATCTTCAAATTTAAAGAATAAATCTGTTAGATTTTGTTCGGTTTTTTTAACTTTTAAATCATTTAACTTTATCACTATTCCACTCCTTATTATATCATTTTAACTTATAAACAGATATAGTTAACCAAAATAACTCATAATTCGATCTTTTATAAGAAATAAACCATTCGTGATGTGTAAAACAAATAGTAATAAGATATATCCTATTTTTAAATTAAAAATGAAGAATAATTAACCGAACAAATATTAAAAAAAATCTATTAATAGTTCCATAAAATTATATTGGTATTGTATAACCATAATATAAACATGCAATCATTTATCATGAGAAAAATTTCAATAGGAGCATGAAAACACGTTAAACTTAAAAATTCTAATTGTTGAAGATGATAACGTAATAGCAAAAGATTTAGAACAACTATTAGAAAAAATAGGCCATAAAATAATTTGCATAGTAAATAATGGGAAAGATGCTATAAAAATAACAGAAGAAAAGAGACCAGATCTAATTCTAATGGACATAGTACTAAAAGGAGAATTAGACGGAATACAAGCCGCCCAAATAATCAAAGATAAATACAATATCCCCTTCATTTACTTAACAGCTTACTACGACAATGAAATATTAGAAAAAGCTCAAAAAACCCAACCAGCAGCATACATCACCAAACCATACGAAGAAAAAGGACTACAAACAGCTATACAACTAGCAATCCATTAACTTCAGAAATATTCCGAATGAGTCCCTGTCTTTTTTAAAAAATTCCTGAAAATATCATATCATTACAAGATGATTTTGTTTTAATGATTGCAGTGTAGCAGCATATAAAGAAAAACCATCAAAAGGTACATCTTCATAAAAATAGAGTTAAACAAACCCAATATGTAACATATACTAAATATCTTAAAATTAAAGCTGTTTGGGATGCATTCGTAAATCTAAACAAAAGAAAACCTAATATGTCTATATAAATGATCCAGTTCCAACTCCAGATCCTTATTGGATTCTAGTAAATAATGTAATATATCATTACATGAAACAGCATACACTTGCAGACTTTCAAGTAGTATGGAATCACTGTCAACATTTGGAATAACAGGAGAATCAACATCTGAAATGGCAAGATTAAAAGACACGACTATAGAATGGTACCATTCATGGCACCTCTAATGGCCGGGATCATATAAGAAGCAGTTAATCATAACGTATCATTAACAATCCATGAAGCAAAATATATAGATCTCGGATGGACAGGAATTACAACATCAATTCAAAGCAGGAATGGAAAATAATAGTTCATGCATATGTGCAGAATGGCGAACATACTACAAATGAGGCCACACGTTGACCTAATCGGAATAAACCTAACACTTCAAAAAGTAAGAATAGCAGATCCAGACAGAGGAATAATAGAATACACCATGGATAAATTCAAGGAAGGAATGCCATTAAATAGTCAACCAGCACTTATTTTGTTTCCAAGAAATAATAAATTTATTTCATTTTTTTTATAGTTTCCAAAGTTTCAGATTATAAAAACATAATTTTATTTAGACAAGTTATTTTACTTATAAAAATATAATAATACAGTAGAATTTAGAATAGATTTGTTGGGAGCATAAATTTTATGAAAGAAAAAATGGTTAAATACCAACAAAAAGATTCTGAAGATCAGGAAAATATATTTAAAAGATCTGAAATTTTTGATAGTGAAATGTTTTTAATGTTATTTGAGTTTAATACTTCTGTTTTGACTTTACTTGATCCATATTCTGGAAAAATTATTAATGCTAATCCTGCTGCAGCCAAATTTTATGGATATTCAAGAGAGAAATTATGTTCCATGAATATCAACGAGATTAACATGTCACCTTCTGAAAAAATTCAGGAGGCAATGATTAGTGGTATAACTGAAGGTTCGAATTTTATATTTCCACACAAATTAGCTAATGGTAAAATTCGTACTGTAGAAGTTTTCAATTCATCTATTGAGTTTAAAGGTAAGGTTATTTTATTTAATATTATACATGACATTACTCCCCGAATCGAAATGGAAAAATCTCTTCGTAAAAGTGAAGAAAAATACAGAACACTCTTCGAAGAAGACCCAAACTACACAATACTCTTAGGAACAGATGGTACAATCCTTGATGTTAACAAGAAAACAACTAAATTATTAGGCATCTCAAAAAAAGAATTAATTGGGAAAAATTATTCATTATTTACAAAACCTGAAGATATTGAATTCAGGAAGGATAAAATCAATAGTGTATTACAAGGAAAGTTAGTAGAACCTTTTGAATTCAAATTCATAAATATAAAAGGTGATACATATTGGGTTAAAGTAAATTTGAAACCAGTAGTCAATAATGAAAAAGTTATTTACATTATTCTAATAGGAATCGATATCACAGAACATAAAAAAGCTGAAAATTTAATTAAATCATCTTTAGATGATAAAAATATTCTTCTCAAAGAAATACATCATCGAGTAAAGAATAATATGCAGATTATTTCTAGTTTATTAAGCTTACAAACAGAATATGTGGATGATGAGGAAGCTATTAATGTTTTGAAGGAAAGTCAAAATAGAGTAAGATCTATGGCAATTATTCATGAAAAGTTGTATAAATCTAAAGATTTGACCAACATAAATTTTGTTGATTATATCCAAAGTCTTGTATTAAACTTATTTTATTCGTATAATATTAAAGAAACACAGATCAAAGCCACACTAAAACTAGAAAATATATGTTTGAATATTGAAACTGCAATTCCATGTGGTCTAATTATAAGCGAACTTATATCTAACAGTCTAAAATACGCATTTCCCAATGATATGAACGGAGAAATTATTGTATCTCTTAAATCTGAAAAAGACACTTATAAACTAAGCATTAGCGATAATGGGATAGGATTGCCTGAAGATATCAACTTTAATAATATAAGAACTCTTGGTCTTTTATTGGTAAACAGCTTAACAGAACAAATTGATGGAGAAGTAACAATATACCGGAACCATGGAACGCGATATGAGATAAGCTTTAAAGAACAAATATACAAAAAACGTATATAAATTTCTTTCAGATGGAGTATTAGAATTAATTTATCTAAAATAAAAAAAATTACAAAAAAAATTTAAAATTATTTTATTTGTTTAACTGCCATTTCAATATCTGATGCATGGACAGTTTTTCTTCCAGCGTGTTTTGCAAGTAACACAGCTTTTTTAGAGATATTTTCTCCACATTCTTCTAAAACTTTTGCTAATGTTTCTTTTGCATCGTCACTTACTCTAGGTGCACCTGCATTTTTTATTATTCTTCCTATTGGAGCTATTGGTAGTTCAGTCATATTTTATCACCATTATATAGTTTGTAGTCTCGTTTATTTAAATATATTTAATTATAATGGATTTCCATAACGATATACACGCTTTATTAAAATTAAGTGAATATAATTACAAAAAACCGGTCATATAGTCAAAAGTAAATTAATATTAATTGTACACTAAGAAGAATATGTCCTATTTAATAATTATATAAATTTTATGGTTTCATTTAACCCAAAAACTAGAAATAATACCCCAATTCCAATTATTACATAATCTAAAGGATTATAACCCATATAAATAAAAATTACTCCAATTAAAATTAATATAAATCCCATGAAATAATATCTTATAGATTTTTTAGTAAATTTTTCTAATTTCATAATTATTTTTGGTATGAATACACTAACAATTATTTATTATCACCAATCATAGTTTAAACTTCATATCAGATAAATTTTATTAAAAGAAAAATTTAAGTGTAAAATCATCACAAAAAACCCTTCATAAATGCAAATTTAAAAAATAATGATATTTAGGGGGACCCCCACCAGAGAAACCATAAAATATTTTCTGTCCCTCAACTTACATACAAAATATATTATAAAATATTTACTTATTAATATTCTATAATTTATTATATTGAATTTGTTTTAAACTTCTTCCAATCCATGTCAAAAACACTTGCCATGTATGAAGTTAAAGAACGATCTGGAATCCAAATAGCCACCATATTATCAAGATCGGGAATTTCATCAGTAACTTGGCATAACATCAAAAGAATTTCTTTATCATCAACCATTACACTTTTTATAAAGTAAGGATGACCCACTTTTATATCATTTTTCATTGCAGATAGACCGTTAATTATATTGATTTCCCCATTTTTGAGTTTTATCTTAGGTACTGTTATTATTCTAACACTAACTCCTCTTTGTTTGGCTTTTAACATTTGATTTTGGATAATTTCTATTTCTTGTGGAGAATATAAACTGCCCATTAACATTATTCTTTTTTCAGCCCTTTCTATCATTTCTCCAGTCAACTGTGTAATATTATTAATACTATGCAAAATTCGGACTTTCGGTGTTTCACTTGACATCATGTTGTCAAAAGTCATTGACAATTCGTTCGATAAACTATCAATATTAGAATCAAAGGAGGATTTTTTTGCTTTTATAATTTCTTTTGGATATTTGGGTGTGACTGTTGATGGTCTACCTTTTTCAATAGTTATCCAATTATCTTCTTCTAGTTCTTTAAGTGTTCCATATATTTTTGTACGTGGAATTCCTGATTCTTCTGCTATAACAGAGGGTTTAGTTACTCCCACCATCATGAGAGCCAAATAAGCTTTTGCACCGTAATATGTTAGTCCAAGTTTCTGTAATGTTGATATTGTTGTTGGATCATTTATCATAATATTTAGTGTCACTTATAACCATATAAAAGTTACAAAATATTTAACTTTTATAAATCCAACTAGTTATTTGTGGGTTTAAATTATAAAAAAATTTAGCTGCTCAACTAAAATAAAGGAGGTGAAATTGTGAGTGTAGAAGAAAATATGAAGTTAATGAAAACTTTAGATGATGCTTGGAATTCCCAAGATTGGGACACATTCAACGAGAGACACAACGAGGAAGTAGAGGTGTACTGGCCAGGTCAACCAGAACCAACAAAAGGTGGTCATGAACATCATCTAGAATCAGTAGAGTTTTTTAAAACATTTCCAGATAATCATGTAGGAAATGACCCATACACCGTACTTTTCGGTCAAGATGACTGGACATGTTCCGTTGCAATATTCACCGGTACAATGAAAGGTCCAATGAAAACTGCAGAAGGAGAAATTCCGCCAACAAATAAAAAATTTAAAGTAAAATTTTGCACTGTAGCCCACTGGAAGGATGGTAAAATCGTCGAAGAAAATCTCTTCTACGACCAAATAGGCTTAATGAAACAAATAGGACTTATGTAAAAACTACAATTTAGGAGCACTCAACATTGACAGAAAATAATAAAAAAATCATTAAAATAATAAAAAATGGTCCCTATTTAGTTTCCAGTAAAATTCCCCTATTAAAACTTAAGATCAAAACTGATGAAGATGGATTTCCATACGAATGGGTTGAAGAAAAAAAATATCCAGATCAAGAAGAATATGCACTTTGTAGATGTGGACATTCCCAGAATAAACCTTATTGTGATGGAACCCATGAGAAAGTAGGTTTCGTTGGTACTGAAACAACAAGTAAAGAACTATATTTGGCCGGTGCTGTTAAAGTTGAAGGTCCGGATCTTCTACTAACAGATAATTATGGATTATGTGATCATGCGGGTTTCTGTAACCGTGCAGGAGGAATTACAGAAAATGTAATGCATTCAGATAGTCCTGAAGCTAAAAATAGAGCAATTCAAATTGCTTCAAACTGTAATTCAGGTAGATTTGTAGTTTATAATAAAGAAACTGGAAATCCTATTGAACCAGACTTTGAACCTTCTATAGCAGTTACAGAAGAACCAGATAAAGGTGTGAGTGGTCCCCTATGGGTTCGAGGAGGAATTCAAATAGAATCATCCGATGGCACTGTTTACGAGATTCGTAATCGGGCTACATTGTGTCGTTGTGGTAAATCATCCAATAAACCCTATTGTGATGGGACACACATTATGACAGATTTTAATGATGGAGATGAATCCCTTAAAAAATAATTTAAAGGATTCATAAATTCATTTTTCGATAAAAACGAATAATTAGATATATTGGTGATTTTTGGCAGATGTATGTAACTCAATCAGTTACAAAATTCAGAAACAGCATCAGCATTATTGATATTCAAGTATTTTAGAAGCTCAAATAGTTTAAAAAATTCCATCTCTATCTTTTTGCCATTTCATAAATATTTGCATCTTCTCGTCAAATTATCATCAATTTTATAATTCAATTAATTAAAACTATACTTAGGACATTTCTTTTATTCACTCACGTTTATTCACTAATTAATTAGACAATAAAAGTAATATTTAAAGGTTTTATTTTTGAAATAAACCCATATCCGAATTCATATAATGTGTTTATAAACCCATATTGAAAACCCTTTGTTTGAAATATAAATTTTTTGTATTAAAATCTGTCTTTATATATCAGTTCTTTAAATATGATCGTGAATTTTGTTCCATTACTTCTATCAAATTCTATTTTACCATCAATCTGATCCGTTAAACTGTTAACAAGTTGCAGGCCAAGGGAATCTGTGTTGAAAAAATCTATATCTTCCGGAATACCTACTCCATTATCGCATATTGTTAGTTCGTAAAAATCATCTACAATTTTAAGTGAAACCTCTAACTTACCTTCACGTTGGTCTGGAAAAGCATACTTCAAACAATTAGAAACTAACTCTGTTATGATGAGACCACATGGAACAGAAGTTTCAATATTCAATTTAACATCATCAATATCTAGAATTGGCTTTATTCTACCCTTTTCAATACCATAGGAATAAAACAAGTCCCAGACAAGACTTTCTATATAATCTAAAAGATATATTTTGTTAAAGTTCTTGGATTTGTAGAGCTTCTCATGGATCATTGCAAGGGATTTTACTCTGTTTTGGCTCTCTTTTAAAACATTAACTGACTCTTCATCGTCCACATATCTAGTTTGAATACTGAGTAGGCTTGAAATAATCTGCATATTATTTTTCACCCGATGATGAATTTCTTGAAGTAGGATTTCCTTTTCATGTAATGAATCTTGAATTTCATTTTCATATTTCTTAAGTTCGGTAATGTCACTAGCAATAATTAAAATATATGAAATAACATTATCCTTTTCTATGGAAATTAATCTCACATTTACCCATCTTAAATTACCATTTTTATCTATTAACCTGGCTTCAAATGGTTTAACTTTATTTCCATCCAACAAATCAATAATTTTACCGATATGTTGCACCTTATCCTCTTCTAAAATAATATCCAATTCATTTAAATGTTTTCCTATGAGTTTTTCTTTAGATAAACCCGTTATACTAATAGTTGCAGCATTTACATCCATTATAAAACGATCAATGTCTATGAGTATGGTGTAGTTTGGATCAGCTTCAAATAATGTTTTATATTTATCTTCACTTTCAATTAGGGACTTTTCTATAATTTTACGTTCAGTAATATCTTGATTTACACCATGTAATCTGATTGTATTTCCATTATCATCTTTTTCTCCCCTGAACCATGTGTTAACCCAGAATACTTCCCCATTTGATCGTTTTAACTTTCCCTCTATTTGTATTTGGAAATAGGGATCATCTGATTCCATTCCTTGAATAACGGCATCATTAAGTTTATCAATAAAATCAGGATGAGCATAGGTTTGAATAAAATCATCCATTTCTATTTGATAACTTCCTACATCATCAAACGTAATTCCGAGCATCATGTAGAATCTGGGATTAAAGCTGAATATACATTTTTTCACATCCAATTCCCAATTAGCCATTTTAGATATTGCCATTGCATATTCATTTTTCTGCATTATTTCCCTAATTTTTTTCTCAGATTCTTTACGTTCAGTTATATCTCTACTAACACCTAATATTTCATTTATGTCCCCATTTTCATCGATTAACAGTGTAGTTACAACTTCTGTTGGGACTATCCCACCATTTTTATGGATTATATTCACATAATTTACCATCACTTGGGCAGATTTATCTCCGGTTTTTAAAAGATCGATACGTTGGTGTAAATTTTTAGAGATATCTTCAGGATAATGGGTTTTTATAATATCTCGAATAGATTTTTTCATCAGATTTTTTTGAGTGTAGCCTGTTAGATGATAGGCTGATGGACTTATATAATTAAATTTCCAACTATCAATTTCCATTATCCATATCACATCACCTGTATTTTCAGATATCAGTTGATAACGTGATTCACTTTTATTAAGAGCTATTTCAGCTTCAGTTTCTCGTGTAACATCCTTAACAAAACATTCGAGATATTCTATGTTAAAATTTTCATCTTTAACCGCCCTGAATGATAGATCAGCGGTCATTATGCTTCCATCTTTTTTATAAAACCTGTTTTTATATGAATGCCATTTATCATCTTTAAGAACATCATGTACAAAATTACGACGTTTTGTGCTATCTACATACAGTTTTTCGTTTATGTTGGTCTTGTTCACTTGGGTTATCAGGTCTTCAGTTGAATCATATCCCCACATATTTGAGAGGGCTTTATTGACCATGTAGAATTTACCTTCAGTTGAACTGTGGAATATTCCAATAGGCGAATTTTCAAATAAATTTTTAAAATGTTCTTTACTGTCTTCTAATTCCTTTTCAATCTTATTTTTGTTAAGTGCATTGTCGATGGTCCTGATCAGATCATTAGAGTCAAATGGTCTTATCAAATATGCATAGGGATCTGTTATTTTGGTTTTTTCAAAATTAAAATTTTCAGAATGGGCTGTTAAATATATTACAGGTATTTTATACCTTTTTTTAATAATTTCAGCAGTTTCTATCCCGTTTTTATCCACTTTCAAAATAAAGTCCATTAAGATGAGATCTGGTTTGGATTTGGATATGTTTTTAAGTGCTTCTTCTCCAGTTGCAACAATTTCAGAAACATTGTATCCTGCGGATTCTAATATTTTTTTGATATCCATAGCTTCTATGAAATCATCCTCAACCACCAAAATAACATTTTTAGACATAGTAATCTAATGTTTTGAGGGAAGTACAGTATATAATTATGTAACATATTTTCCATATTTTGTTGTATAATATTGTAACATTTTGGAAGTTTAATATTATTTTTAATTGGATTAAAATAATTTTATAAGTTAAAATTTTTATCTTAAAATAATAAAAATATGTTGAAATTCCCCATTATTAGGGATATTTATAACATATAACTGATTTAAAAGTTTTAAATACAGAAATATGGGCTATAAACATATTTTCTTTGGATATTCCCCATGTTTGTAGTGTTGAGAGGATTGTAAAGAATTTAAGTAA